>NZ_CP095494.1 GCF_023028105.1 Halosolutus gelatinilyticus | reverse complement strand
GGAAATTGCCATTTCTCCTTCTAACCGGGAATAAAGGTGACTGCAGCTAGCGCCTCTCTGCATATACACCACCCTCTGTATGCAGCACGCGACTCTTGACAGTGGCTCGGTAGTTCGGGCAGAGTCTGCTGAATACAGCTCGCGAAACCCGCATGGATGCTTTGTCGTCGAGTCGATACAAGAAATCCCGGTATCAGCTACTAGTCCCGCCCCACTCCTCAATTTCCTCATCACTGAGTTCGCGGGTGTGATGGACGATTCGGCCGTGTGCTGTCCCATCGTAGCGGTAGGGCTGCTCCATCGAATTCGCGCTCGGAACACGCACAACCAGAACGCCTTCACCACACCGTGTTTTACGCTCCGTGGAGATGTCCTTAATCGGCGGGTCGATGTACTCTTTACATACGTCGATGAGCCGAGACTCCGTTGTTGCGATATTGTCCAGTCCATGCACAGAGCCGTCGTCGTCAACACCGATGACCAAGATGCCGCCTTGGTGGTTCGCTAGCGCGACGACCTCCTTTGCAAGCTTGCTCGCGTCTGGCGGGCACTCCTGCTTAAACTCGATCTTTGCCGCCTCCCCGATCTTCAGCGCTTCATCAAGTGTGGTGATCGAATCGTCCATCTGGCGGTCTTGGTCGTTCAACTGTGCAATCGGCATCGTCCCAATCGAGTTGCCGATCTCGACATCGTCCAAAAGTCTCGCAGCCTCTGCCGTTGCGATGAATTCGAGGCGGTCGTCCTCTCGCCGGGCGTTAACCTCAGCTTCGTCTCCTTCCCCGTCCCGGAGAACCCATACCCCGCGGTCTTTTTCGAGCAACCCAAGCCAGTATAGCTTCGTCATCGGTGTGAGCGTTGGTTCGTCAGTCATCCGTCATTCCACTTGGTTCGTTCACATATTCGAACCGTGTAGACCATCAGGGTTTCCTTCTGAAACCCGGGATCCGTCGGTCTCACTGACGGAATACAGGAAGGCATACTTATCACATGTTTCAGTCGAAACGACTGAAACGAACGCGGCTGCCAAACTGAACCCCCCTCTATATCTTGCACGCCCATTCTGCCAGCTATTGGATAGGTCGAGCGAAGCGTGCAAGATACAAAGAGGATATCTCGTAAGTGCCTTACATTCAGATCGCTGATAACCGCTCTCAAAAGATATACCCCAATAGTCCAGATGTGGCAAATCCCGACATGAACCCGATAGCACCAAATAGTACACCTAACCGTTGCCGCCGTCTGGCTTCTGAGCGCCAATCCTCTGCTGTTTCATTCATCATTTCTAACTCATCTTCTAAATCGGATATTCGATCATGTAGTCTGTCTTCAGAACTATCTGGCAATGTATGTGGGTCTTCACCATATCCTTCCTGAAGAAACCAAGGGACCTGACGCTCCCTTGATTGTAGATATTCTACAGCACGGTCAACACTTCCCAACTCGATATTTGTCACAGCGATCCCGGGTGCTTCTACTACCGGTGATTCTGGGTCACGAAGGAGTTCTTTTACGGACTCCTGAGAATCACCCTTCTGATGGCTCGGAAACCAAGACGGTACTTCGTCAATTGGTGTGGCACTCGGTCCAGTTGAGTGCTTTCGTAATAGTTTTTCAATTATCCGTGCCTTCACCTCTTCGTCGCTCATAATCGTACCAGAACCTAAAGAAGAAAAATAGCTGTGGTGTGTGGACCCTCTATATTCAGCACGCAGTTTCTGATGTCTTCCGGATAGATCGGTAGTCGCTCTGTTACCTATTTGACCTATATGCAACACTGTATTCACGTCAGTAGACAAAGAAATCTATCACAACTACTGAGAAGGGAATAGAGAGACACCACCCATTCAATCGTTCCTGCATGCGGTCTCATTACCCTTCAAAACCAAAGAAATCGAGAAAGGATCGAATGTAGGCCTCTATCCAGAGAATTCAACCAATTAGAGGATCCTACAAAACCCTGCTGTGAAACTAAGTCACTACACACCACTCATTCAAACGTTCTCAGATCTCTTGTACTACGGATTTGGTTCTAACGCTGGCCTCATAAATCTAGGCCTGGCTCAAGATCGATTTCTGCAAAATTCCCTCTCTCACATCACTCTCGGGCCACTAAACGATTGAATCAGTGGTGTGGGTGTGTATCCAAAACGGCTGAAACGGACGAATCGATTGTAACGATTGCGGCAGTGGTTTTATAAGGTTGAAATACAGTGATTTTGATATGGCTCTCTTCGAGCGAAGTGAAGATATCTTCGAGGACGAGAACGTCCTTCATGATGATTATCAACCTCAATCGCTCGAAGAACGTGATAACGAACTCGATCAATACACTGGGTACCTCCAACCCGTTATCAACGGATCCCAGCCTCGGAACATCTTTCTCTACGGGAAAACTGGTGTCGGAAAGACAGCTGCTACGAAGTACCTTCTCCACCATCTCGAGGAAGATGCCGAGCAATACGACGATGTAGACGTTACAACAATCTATCTTAACTGTGAGGACCTCACTAGCAGCTACCGGGTTGCAGTTGCCTTGGTCAATAGTCTTCGTGATCCGACTAACCAGATCAGTCGGACCGGATATCCGTTGAACGCGGTTTACGAAATGCTCTGGGAGGAACTTGACTCGATCGGCGGAAGCGTCCTAATCGTCCTTGACGAGGTCGATTATATCGGTGACGACGACTCGATTCTTTATCAACTTCCGCGCGCTCGGAGTAACGACAAGATTGAGAATGCTCGCGTCGGAATCATTGGGATCAGCAACGATTTCAAGTTCCGTGATAAGCTCGATCCTCGCGTGGAAGACACGCTCTGTGAACGGGAACTTCACTTCCCACCGTACGATGCTACCGATCTGAAAAATATCCTTGAACGCCGGGCCGATCGTGCATTCGAATCCGGTGTCCTCGATGGTGATGTAGTCCCGTTGTGTGCCGCTTTCGCCGCCCAAGATAAGGGGAGTGCACGGCAAGCGCTTGATCTCCTCCTCGAAGCTGGTGATCTCGCTCGTCGTCAGAACGATCAGACGGTTACTGAAGATCATGTCCGAGAGGCAAAGCAACTGCTTGAGAAGCAGCGGATCGAAGAGTCGATGAAGGATCTGACCTCGCATGGTCATCTTGCGCTCTTGGCCGTCGTCTCGTGTACGGTTGCAAATCAGGAGGACGTCCCCTTACAGAAACAAACGATATACGAACAGTACCAAGATCTGGCGACCGCAACAGATCGCGATCCGCTCGGTGGCCGTGCATTCCACAACCATCTCGCCGAGCTATCCATGCTCGGTGTTCTCGAGCGGACCAAACGAAACGAGGGTCGGGCTGGGGGGATCTACTACGAGTACGAGGTCGATGTTCCTCTCGATGCAGCACTCTCTACCTTCGAGCATTTGCACATGAGTGAAGAACTGGACTTGGACTCGTTACGCAAGAACGCTCGGAAAAATGGGCTGATTTGAAATCGAAGATTCGCCGACGTCATCTGCGATTATTGTTGAAGCACTCAGTGCTTTGGTCGCTTCCAACGAGGGCTAACTTGACTCGCTTGCAACCAACTAGATCCTTGAAATCGATGTTTAGCCAGTTGTTGACAAGATATTCATCGATGCACTCGACATTGTATTCAACACAGTGACCTGTTTAGAATAGATCCATACAATCGGATAAGTCAGCTAAAAACATTATTATAGAGGAGTACGTTCACAGGGTATGGGATTGTTTGGATCCAATTCAGACGAGCAGATTCCTACTGAATACAAATGTAGTCCACAGGGAGACTACGTGACCGCTGCCCGATTAGGAAAGATTGAAGATATTCTTGACGAGGGAGAGTCCGTTCATTACATTACACGAGGAGGAACAATTGATGTCGAAGGGTCATCGGCAGGGACATCTCTATTTGGAGACGACCGATCGCGAAAGAGCGGAACCAAAGGCTACGTCCGAGCTGCAATCACTGATCAACGAATAGCAATAAAGATTCCACAGTGGTTAGGGAGCGATGAGCGGTCGGTTCCATATCGGAACATCACTAGTGTTGATCTCGATACTGGGCTCGTAAACAAGCGACTATCGTTGCAAACGCCTGGTCAAACTTACCACATTCAAGTTACAGAGCCTGGTAAAGATGAAACACGAGAAATTGTTCGCTTCATTCGCGAAAAAATGGAAGAAACCAGCCAACCCGAGACTGTGGTGGCTGAATCAGAACCTGATCCGCTTGATCAACTGGAAAAGCTCAAAGAGTTACATGATAAGGGTGTAGTCAGTGACGAAGAGTTCAAAGAGAAAAAACAAGCGTTACTTGATCAGATTTAAATCGCTAATATCTCATACACTGTTTAACCCAGTAAACCGCCACGTCGTGGTGCGAAGCCCTCGGTTTTCGAGCTCGAATAGATCGCTCGACGTCAGCGTTTTCGTCCACTCTCTCAGGGTTTCCTTCGATCAGACGTCGGTATGGCCGCGGTACAGCTCGTGAAGATCTGAGAGCGTCAACCGCTTGCGACCATCGGCGACGATCGCCTTTACGACCTTCTCGTCTCGGTGGTCAAGCGTTGACGCATCGCTCAGATCAATCTCGTCTCCGGAGAGTCCGTTTATCGTTTCCACCCTATGCAGCCGAGTGGTCAGCAGGCGGTTTCGGGCCTCCAGCCGACAGAGTTCGCTGACCATCGTCTCAAGTAGGTCTGCAAGTTCTTCGACCTGTTCGTTCGCGGCGCCGTCGCGGATCGATCGCAGCGTTTCATACATGTCTTCCTGCTTACGATCAACCCGCTCAATTTCACTCGAACGTATGCTCTCGGCACTGGATTCGCCGCTTGGCGCGTCCTCGGAATCAACGGCCATTATGATAGGTCCTACAACGAACAGGAATATAAACGTGGCACTACCGAGCCGAAAGTAAACTCAGATCGATCGCCAGACGAACTCTTGGCCGATTATCCGGAACAATACTTCCTTTGGTGACGCCTCAATTTCGAGTCCGGGTTCCGTGAGTATATCCACCGTCCACAATATTGACATTTAGTAATCTTCTCCTCGTCACAATATACTTACCAAACTCGATATAGGATCCATCTACAATTACGTCGTTCGCATTCACTATCTGGACATCATCTATCGGCAACGAACTACGGTAGTACACACCGTTCCCGTTCGATTCTAAGAACCCTTTCTCCACCAATTTCTTGAGTTTCGGCGCTGCTTGGTGGGAATAGTTGTCTAATAACTTTCCTATTTCACCTGTCCGAAATACGGGGACCTCTGATCGGCGATAGATATCTTTGATATCTTCGAGCGTCCCCTTTCGTTGTTCGTCGGCATGGAGATCGAAGTGACAGTCTTCACAAAGCGTCCGCAAGTTCCCGGGTTCATTCGACCCTCCATCGTCTAATGGCCGTTTATGATGGACGTGTAGAGACTTCACCCCTCTCTCCCCCTTCCCACAATCCTGGCACTCGTATCCATCCCGTTGAAGAATCTGCTCTCTCAAATCGACCCATTCGTGGTTTGGCAACCTACCCGCCATCGTCACACACTTTCGATCGAATCTGTTCATACATCTCTGGGTAGTGTTCTTGGAGAACGTCGATATCACGTTCGAGTTTCTTGATTCGCTGACGTGCATTGGATTCGACCTTGTATCGATAGTTATCTTTCACGTCAGCTTCGCCAGCGAGAATAGCGCGTTCACGGTCCGTCAGTAAAGCCCGGCCAGAGGACATAGTGTCCTGTTCTGTAGCCTCACTCATACAGTATGTGGTATATACCCGAAGGGGTATACCACTTACGGAATATAGTATATACTCATAATGGTAAAACCTAAGTATCTACAGGTCTACTTACCAATCAGCACGAACCACTCTCTCGATCGGTAACATATCGAGAAACGCCATGTTAGGGCATGGCGCGATGTGGTTCGTGTTCCCCTGGGAAAGGAGAAATCACTGAACCATGCGACATTTACAGCGAGTCCGACTTAAATCTAGTCGGAATAAGACAGTTGCAGAAAACGCAAACCGCCCTCAGCGTCAGCCACGCGTCGGTCAGACGGCTGACGATCGCGGCCTCAACCTCGCGGCTGAACCGACGTACGATCGCGAGTACAATCACTTGCTCACACTCGAGGAGGCGGTTCTCCGATGACGACTCGTGCGTACAACGTGGCTACCTGCGATCGTCCGTCCTACCCCGACCTGCGCGAGAAGTTCGGCGAGGACCCGGCCTACGCCCTCGGGATGGACGAACTGTACCTCGCGTACGCTCGTATCTCGACGATCGACGACCTGGAACTCCTGAAAGAGTGGCAGCGCGTCGAGTCCGAGAACTGGGGCCGGCCGGACGTGATGATGCGCCTGAACGCTCGCGAACGCGAGCTGAAGGGCGAGCCGATCGAACCCACAGAACCGACGACTCCTGACCCGGCACCGGCCGCAACGGACGGCGGCACGGCAATCGTCGACGAACCCGCCGAACCCGAAGTAGACGACGTCCACCCGGGCGCGAAGGGGCTCGACGTCGGCGAGGTCCTGGTGCTCGATCGCGACGACGCGACCGAGTACATCTTCCCCGCGCTCGAGGACGCCGACGCGCCGTACCTCTGCCGATCGATCACGGACGACGGTGACGAGCGTACTGTCGGGCCAATCGAGCTCACGTTCGACGAGGTCCTGAAACGCGTCGACGGCGGCCTCGATCCAATGTCGATCGAAGACGTCCCGATCGATGCGCCGCGACGGGCGGCGACCAACGGGGGTGCCGAGTAAGATGCAGACGCACACCGTAACGATCGAGGTTCCGGTCCCGACGGTCTCGATCCGAACGCTGTGGGCGGTGCTCATCGCACTCACGATCGGCGACGCACTGACGACGATCGTTGCGCTGTCGGTCGGTCTCCCGGAAGCGAACCCGTTAATCCACGCGGCGATCGAGACGGTCGGTTTCGGGGGTGTCCTCCTCTCGCAAGTGCTCTACATCGCGCTTGCGTGGGCGCTTCTCCAAATCGTCGACTACGGCCACAAGTGGGTTCTCGTCGCGGGGATCGTCCCCTCGGCGCTGGTGGTCGTGAACAATGCCGCAGCGATCGCGATCTTGGGGGTGGTCTAAGTGCCGCGCAAGTGTGCAACGTCGGGCTGCCCGAATCTCACTAACGACGGACTGTGCATGGAGTGCAGCGCCGAACGGAAGTACGGTACCGACTCCTGGAAGTGCGAACCGGACGGCAGCGTGAAGACTGATGAAGACGATAAGTCGGAGAATGGGGGTGTGGCTTAGATGTCTACTGGGCGTCACGGCCCATATATTGACGACGACCATTTGGTCGAAGTTATTGAGGAGCTTGCCGAACGCGACGAAACGATTTCAGCCGGCGGTGTCACGTCCTATCGTGCGGCCGAAGAGCTCCCGTTCGCTCATTCGACGGTCCGAGAGCACTGTTGTCAACTGGCTGAGAGCGGCGAACTCGAGAAAGTCTGGGGTTTCAGGGACGGCCGCCCGGCAGTATCGTTCCTTCCTACAGACGATGAACCTGATCCAGAACCAGTCTGGTCCCAAACAACTGCCAAAGGGGGGTCGGACTGATGAGTGCCGATCGACCTACTTGGGCGGATATGACGCTCGACGACGGACACCACTGTCTCAGTTGTGGCGCCCACGTTCACGAGCGGACGATAGCGGGATACGGTGACAACGACGGGAATCTGTTCGCTTGTCCGGACTGTTCGACGCCTCGCGATCTCCGCCAAGGGGCAGGACGAGATCCTGATTACGATCTGGAGGAAGATCGTGGCCAATCGACCGCGAGTGGCTATCATCCGATCTTTGGTGATTCCGATGAGTGAAGCAGACCCAGAGGACGTCGAACAAGCGATCGAAGAAATCGAATCGGACTTTGAGTGGGTTGAGACGCATGCAGACGCGCTGCGAAGCGGCCTCGAGCACACGATCATCCGGAACGGCGATGAGCCGGACGAGTGCGCGATCTATCCCCGTTATGATGAGGTGTTTACGGAGTGGATTTCTGCAACCGGTGAGGAGTCGTTCGTCGATCTTCTGGAGGTCAGATAGCGATGTCGTCGGCCCGATCTTGATCTCATCCACACGATCGCGGTTGGAGCAATCCTAGGTGAAGAACCGTTTCACCAGCTTCACCCGACAAGTCTCACACCGTTCCGTCCTCAGAGAACTATCCTTTCCGGAGAATTCTTCTCTACCGGAATCTTCCTGTTATTTGATTCAAGCGTTATACTTCATATCTCGAAAACAGCGGTCGCTTTTATTCGTCCGGTTCATACGGGACGGCCTTGTTCCTTCGTTGTATCGTTTAGATACTGGGATTGATGTTGTCCTAGAACAATTATTCAATAGAACATGTCTGACGACATAATCACGAGACCGCCGCTTCCCGAGCCGCCGGAAGGTCTCAATGAGGCTTGGCCTGCTCCTGACTATCGGACAGGTCAAAAGGCTATTTTTCAAGAGGCGGCGACGGCTCTTTTCGGCGATAATAAGTTTGATACCGTCATTATTGATGCCCCGACCGGGCTCGGTAAGTCGGTAATCAATACGGGGCTCTGCAACTACGCTGACTCGGCCTTTTACACAACCCCACAGAAGGAACTGCGGCGCCAACTCGAAGAGGACAATCTCCTCTCAGGTCTGTATGAAGTGCTTCGAGCTAGGGCGGACTATGTCCCGTGTCAAGAGGCATTGAGTCGGACTGAGATGGTGTATAACTGCTCGAACTGTCCCGTCAATAGGGCGAAAGACCGATACTACTACGATGGACTTGACCGCTCCAAGATTGAGGGCGTTCCAGAGAGTGAGGTCCCTGAGGGAGCAATGGGTGTGAAACCAGTTGCTTGCTCAAACGTGATGCAGTGCAATTATTGGAAGGCGAAAGTCAGCGCGATGCGCGCGCAGACGGCTGTAGTGACGTTCGCGTATCTGATCATCGATAGCTTTCTCATGACGTACCAGCTTGAAGACGAGACCGGGAACGTCGCTTCCCAGAAGTCGTTCGCGAATCGCGATCTCCTTGTCGTTGACGAGGCTCACTCGCTCGAGGGACAGGTTGCGTCGATGTTCGCTGGTTTTCAAGCCGGAGAGAACATCCCACATGAAATCCGGTCTAAAATATCGAACGTGGTGCCTGGGTCGCTGATCAAGGATGCAACCGAACCCGACTATACCGCGCCTATTGACGACCATGTTATCGGCATTGAGGAGATCAATGGCTTTGCCGAGATCCGGAAGGCGATCCATGACTATATCGCGGGTGTGAACGAACGAATTGCCTTAGCTCAGAGCGATGAACCGAATACAGAGGTTCTCACACGTGAGGACATCAACGACCTTCAGCGCTTGATCGCACAGTTAGACTCGTTATATAATGGCTTTGAACGCCATCTTGGATATGATTATGATCCTGATGAGAGCCCGTGGTTGTTAAGCGCAGAGCAGGGTTCTGAAGGATTAATCTTCAAGTTCCAGCCGGTTCATGTCGATCAATTCTTGAAGGAAACTGTCTGGTCTCGTGCGGATAAGATCGTTCTGAGTTCGGCGACGATCCCGTCGTACGGTGGCCTAGATCGCAAGAGCGGTGCGAAGGAGTGGGCCGCTCGTCTCGGGTTAGATCCAGAGACGACACACGTGATCCGTGCTGATTCGCCGTTTCCGACGTCAAACCGGCCGATCTATGCCGACAATCCGGTCGGGAATATGTCGAATGATGGGTTCATGGGCCACTTCGATAGAATCGTCGACCGAATCCGTGAACTCGCAGAGAAACACTCCGGGCAGAAGGGCCTGATACACACGTCGAGCTATAGCCAAGCTGAAGCGCTTGCGGATGAACTTGAGGATCTCGCGATTTGCCACCGGTCAGAGGATCCAAACCCCAAGGCTGCAATTCGGCGATGGCAGGGCGAAGTGGAGGCTGTGGAGGATGTCAAGGACACGGAAAAGGACCTTCTCATCTCGCCAGCACTGTCCGAGGGCGTCGATCTCCCTGACGATAAATGTCGCTGGCAAGTGGCAATCAAAGTCCCGTTCGCCAGTCTTGGCAACCCAAGGGTCAAATACCGGAAGAATCGGCTTAATGAGATCGACTGGTATCTTGGGGAAGCGGCGTTGACGATGGTTCAGGCAGCTGGCCGGGGCGTGCGACATCCCGAGGATGAATGCATGTTCTATGTGCTTGACTCCTCATTTTCGTCTGTTCGAGGCTACACACCGCGATGGTACCGGGATGCGATCGTGTGACCTCCACGAGTGTCCGAGAGAGGCGACACACAAGGTGGTCTGGAATCCTGTTGGTTACGAGCGGTACTCTGAATACTACTGCGAACCCTATGCGGAAGTCGCAGCAGAGGAAGCGGAAAAGGACGAATCTGGGGATCTCTTTCTCAGCCCGACGCCGATCGAGTGAATCAGGTCGCACACGTAGTATAGCAGGAAATCAAATATCGGAATACCCGCTAGGAACCGTCTATACCTGCAAATCCCACAGTAGGGACTCTGAACATAGAAAACTGGAAAACACCACAGGCGAAACCTGTGATGACCCAGATTGAACCATCCGTCTGTATGCGCTGCACGTGTGAAAGGTTAATTAAAGCGCGTTGACTTGACAGATATACGTAGGATCAGAGCTATCGCTATCGGATTACTCTTGAAAAGTCATCCTGACGCTTTCGCGCCGAGATGACCCAACTAAACCCAGTTGCATCTAATATCTCGAAGAGTGTAAGTCTAATTGACTTCTCGATGGGACGGTCTACGCCGCTCTTGCGCTGATGGTGTTGAAAAGCAGCTGCTTAGTCAAATCCGAACGGGACGTCGCCCCCGTTCGATTTGAGGTAATCGACGGCCGCATCGGAAGATATCAGCCGGATGTTTGCCCGGTGGCCACCTCCGTGGGCCTCGATTGGCACATCAGGGTCGGCGACCAAGTGTTCGCGAAGGCTGTCCTCAAGGAAGGAGCCGGGAACAGGCGACCCGACCGCACCTTTACGGAGTAGACGGCGGATCGCACGGACGCGAGCGTAGGATGGGTAGTGTATATCATCGAGTTCAAGCTGTTCCATCCCGAGGCGTTCGCGCTGTTCACGAACAGACAGCCGCTCTAATTGCTGATGACATGCGACGCACACGGCAACGAGATTATCGAGGGTGTTCGGTTGATCTCGCCTTCTATCAATATGATGGATGCTCAGGTGGGTGGACGCCGACTCGCAATTTCGGCATTTTTGCCCATCCCGTTCTAAAACGGACAGTCGAATACTCTCCCAATCATCTGGGTATAAGGACATTGTTCTACTGTTTGTGTGCTCAAATGTATAAATGAACTGTAGTTTAAAGACAACACCAATAAAAAGCGTCGGAAGATACTTACTCTCACTACTCCTGTCATGGAATATGGACACTGAGGCCTTCGCTGGTGGGACTCCGCTTGCAGAATTGTTCCTCAATAGTGACCGAACGAAACTCATCAGTGTCTTCGTCGACGAGCGAGAGCGCGACCTAAGCATCAGTGAAGTGGCTCAGCAGGCAGGAGTCGCCCAGTCCACGGTGTACGACCACCTCGATTACCTGGAGGGGTTGGAGATCATCAAAGAGACGCGAGAGACCGGGCCAAGTACCCGGTACCAGTTGAACGAGGAGAGCGAGATTGCCGAGAAGCTATATCAGCTTGACGGGCTCGTCCTCCGGAAGCTCCTTGAGCTTGACGGTGAGTTGTAGATCCTGATTGATCTGGTAATCACACCTACCGCTACTGGAAGTTAGGAAGAGTGTGGCGAAATGGCCACACCGGCTTCACAATGCAGTTCAATCTAAGATCTCCCCCGTGGAAAGTCTTTTTGAATCTAACTGACTTGACTAAAATTCGACATATTTATATACCATAAGGTATAATGTATAGATGAAGCCGGTCACACCGGCTTCACAATGCATGGCGTACGACCCGCCACCCACATGGGAAAAGGTGAAATGGTGGACAACGTTGATCGCAGCGTTGTTGGCCGTTCTCACCTCGGTGGTAACGCTCATCTCGACCATTTGGCCGGGATGAAGTGACCCCGAAAGGGGTTTTGGGTCGGAAGCGATGCATCACTCATTATGACTGGGAACAAGACAACCAAACCCGGTGGAAGAATCGGTCAGGGGATCAGTCAGCGACTGGCATGGATCGCACTTGTGACGATAACGACCTCACTCCTGCTGGAGACAAGAATCGAAGGAGGATTACTTGAGACACTCGCTGTCGTGATAGTGGCGGTTGGCCTTGTGATGCTCGTTGCTGGGATAGCTGTTCGGTTCTTGGAGTTGCGAGAAGACTGACCATTGGTTCTACGCCGATCGAGTGAAGACGGTTGTGCGACTTCCCGATAGATAGCCGGATTGAGTCTAACCCCGCAATTTACAGGGGTTGACGGTGTGGATATCGAAAAATGGACGAGTCACCGATTGAACCCCGCGAATGCGGAGCTTGCGGGAAGATAGTTGACCATCTTATCGTCGACGGAGACGTCGTCTGCTGTAGCTGTGGTGCGACCGACGAATCGATCGAACTTGGCGACTGCGATATTCATGAGTGTCCGAGGGACGCGACACACCTGGTCGTCTACAATCCCGTTGGTTACGAGCGATACTCGGAACATTACTGTGAACCTCATGCGGAGGTCGCAGCGGAGGATGCAGAAAAGGATGAGTCAGGGGATCTCTTTCTTGGTCCTACGCCGATTGAGTGAGGAATCTGGACTGTCAGCGAAGCTAAGAAGTATTTTCGCGGAAATTATGGAGTATGCAAAAAGAACTTGAGATACCAGACGAAAATCCTTGGAACGATCGGGAATTGATGATGACACTGTATCACGACCAAGAATTATCCTCCAATCAAATTGCGGACCTCTTTGATTGCTCACAAGCAACGGTTAGCAACTGGCTGAAGAGACACGGGATCGAAACCAGATCGATTCAACAGGCACTATCGACAAAGTATGGTAATTACGCGAAGCTCCAGATGCATCAAAAGGGGTACGAATGCTGGAGGGCAGATAAGAGCCCAGTATTAGTTCACCGACTCGTGATGGTGGCCGAACACGGATTTGAAGCCATCCAGGGGAAGAAGGTCCACCACAAAAACGAGATTCCTTGGGACAACAGACCAGATAATCTTGAACTTCTCTCTCGGAAAGAGCATCAGCGAAAACATCTCAAGGTCACTGGTCTTGACCGAATTAGAGTGGCCGAGATGTACGAGCACGGTGACTGTGGAAGTCGGACTGTCGGCGACCTCTTCGGCATTTCGAATGGTACGGTTCTTAGAATTCACAGCGAATTCTACGACGATGAGCTAGAGTAGGTTGTGCTATTTATCAACGATCGTGACGTATAGCCTCGTATGGACGAGGACGAGATCGAGCAACTACAGGAGATTCTGGAAGCGAATCGGAAGTGCGGAGCTAACGAGCACACGATGGACACGGACGAAGAAGACGAGGATTAGCTGTCGCGCTCTTGGTCCAGCTCGTCGCGAAGGCGCTCGACTTCGCGCTCGAGTCGATCCATCCGGGAAAAGGTGTTGTGGAACTCTTCGACGAGTTCCTCTTCGCCAGCGTCACGGAGTAGTTCGAGATCGTCTTCTAACTCGCTGACGCGCGATCGAAAATTCGATCGGATGTTATAGCGATACTGGCGTGCGTCGACGTCATCTTTTTCGCCGCGGAGAAACTCGCGTTCCGACTTAGTCAGCAGCCCTCTGCTCATTATTCCATGTGGTTCGGGAGTGGTCGCCATAAGTCGTTATATTCTTTCCACATGCAAATAGCTTCTGCTCATGCTCTCTATTATAGCATAGACTCTTTCTCCATACAGACAGAACCTTTTTGTTGTTGGAGATTGTACCTGTTGGTATGGCAGAGACAGACAGTGATCAAGTCAGGAGCGGAACCTATCGCGTGAACGGCCACGAGTTCGAGGTCGTTGCGGAGTACGAAGGCGAGGAGACGGTGCGCTGTGCGAACTGTATGGTCCACGAACATCTGTACGAGGACAAGGATGCTCAGGACTATCTCGAACTGATGACGCCCGAGTGCCACATCAAGTGGCTTCGGGAGCCTGATGGCGGTTTCCGTGGCGTCGCACTTCGCAACACGAGCGGCTTTTCGGGCCGCGAGTTGGTCGCTGTCGATTCAGACGGCGAAGTCACTGACAGGGTCCGTGTGTACGACGATGACACTGGCCTTCTCGCTTCGTTACTCGACCAATCGGAGTGGAAGCGCCGCGAACGACACACGGGGACAGAACAATGACGGGAGATGCACGATCCGAAGAGACAGTTGGTCGGATTGGCGACTTCTATCCGACCGACTGCGTTCTTTGCGGTCACGAGAGTGAAACGCACGAGGAGCACGAGCAGCACATGGAGGAAGCTCATGACTGCTGACCAATCCGGAGAGGATACTGAACGCGAGCCGGATCAATTCGGGACCCACGTGAAGTCGTTCGAGGCCGGGTTCGGAGTGGACTCGGATCTCGACGACTTGCAGCACGCAGTCTCTGAGGACATGGAACGACTCGCTAACCGCGTCGGACGGCCATGCGAGGTTGTCGTCCGCATCGAGGTTTACGACCAATCACAAGATGCAGAGAGTGACCGATCGGAGGATGATTATCATGAGTGATAACGACGTTAAACACGGGGACGAGACGTACCGCTGGGGAGAACCGTTCAACTCCCGGCGATGGCACATCTTCGACGGGGGACGGTCCCTATGTCAGAACTGGATGTACGGGTCGGCAACGCAAGAAGTGGACCCTGAGAACGACTCCTATCGCGAGGGAAAGGACTGCAAGGAGTGTTGCCGTCGTGCCGGAATCCTCGACGACTCCGGTCAGTCAGTGGACGAGGACGCCCAACGAGGTGAGGCGTGATATGACCAACTGGAGAGAACAAGAGGCGCGTCGAGAGGCGTATCCGAAAACGGACCTGATGGTGACAAGCACGCACGACAACTCGTGTGCTGCGATTCTATGCCCGTACTGTGATACGGAGATCAGGCTCCACGGCCCTCACGACTATGAGTGCCCTACGTGCGGGGCGTCGTTCGACCTGAACGTGAGGTGGTCGCGATGAGCGGTAGATCCGCCGATGGTACCGATCGCGAGCGTCCGGGGAACTGTGTATCAGTCTTCCCGTATCCTGGTGGAAAAGGCCGGGAATGCTCGTGGATCCTCTCACGGATGCCGGCACACGATTGCTACGTCGAAGTGTTCGGGGGTAGTGGCGCTCTCCTTTACAACAAGCCGGAGAGCACCGTTGAGGTCTACAACGACGTCAACGACGACCTCGTACAGTTCTTCGAAACGCTTCGCGAGCGCGAAGACGAACTCGTGCAGTGGCTTCGGAACGTCCCGTACTCCCGATCGCTCTACCTTGAATGGGTGGACGACTATTTCGACGGTGTCCGCCCGTCCGATCCAGTAGAGCGAGCTGGGCGCTTCTACGCCCTGCGTTACATGCAGTTCGCGGGAGACATCTCGATGAAAAATGGGTTCAAGACCCGCGCGAAACGATCGCCGGCACGGACGTTCGACAACGCTCGCGAACGCCTCGAGGAGATCGCCGACCGATTCCGTCAGGTCATCATCGAAAACCAAGATTATTCAGATATCCTATCTCGATACGACGACACCGACGTCGACGTGGTTTTCTACTGCGATCCGCCGTACGTCGGCGGTGAGCACTATTACCAGGCCGAGTTCAATCACTCGGAGTTCGTCGACGCGCTTCGCGATGTCGAATCGAAGTGGATGGTGTCGTACACGGAACTTCCTGAGGGCCTTGACGAGTACTACGTCGTCGAACGCGATCGTCGTCACCGGATGTGTCGGGAAGCGTCGGACACGACCGAGCGGTTGGTGTGCAACTTCGATCCGACGTCGACGGCACAGTTCGTCGACGACGACCAGACTCAAACGAAACTCACGGAGATGAAAGCATGAGCGATAGACTCGGAAATGGAGGCAGTCACAAGTGGATCCTGTACGCGATGTATGCCGCCTCCACTGGCGTCGTGGTCGCGTACATGATGGCCGGTGATCACCTCGTTGAAACCGGTGTGATTGGGAATACCGGATGGTTAGCCGGCCGAGCGATCTCCGTGCTAATCCTTGCAGTCCTGTTTGTCGCGACCGCGGTCTCGGTCTGGGATGATTACAGAAGGTGTGGAGGTGAGACAGCGTGACATCTGAGAAAGGTACATACCGAAACTGGAGGATAAACGAATGACAACACTGTACTGCGCAATCTGTGAACGACGGTTCGAACCGGACACCGACCACGTCGAGATCGACGCCGAGCACGTCCGTATGGACGACCGGAACGAGATCGACGACTACGTGATGCACACGCGCTGCTGGCTCAATCTAACCGAGGGGTGGGTCGACCCAGCATGACTGGAAGTATCGACGACGTCTTTCCAGACGCCGAGGATATGCCCTGGACGTCGGTTATCCAGTGTGTTCAGTGCGGTGACGGTGGCCGGATGCACTCGACCGGAAACCCGTACGACCAACACGTCTGGGAGTGCGAAACCTGCGGTGAGGAAACGATTCACGAAGTCGTAATGAAGTCGCCTGATGGGGTGGTCCCGGATGCGTGACCAATCTTCCCAGCGTACTGTTCGCGACATCCCGAAAATCGTGGCCGAGAGCTATCGTCAAGCGTGGAACGCAGATAGGATATTCGATCGGATTGTGATGCTGACGCTGGTCATCATAGTTACGATCGTCCTCCCTGTCCTGTTCGTGCTGTCCATGCTTGAGGTCGCAGGGGTGATCTGAATGCGAGATACGGATACTCGAACAGATCGCAGAATCGCGTTTTATCTCGCTTGCGGCGGCACGATCGCGCTGGCGCTGGTTGTAATCGGGGTGTATCTCTGATGGATTCGGACCATCGGACAGATCACTGTCGCGAGTGCGGCGTCGAACTCGGCGCGGGATATCTCTGCGACGACTGCGATCGCGTGGAGGTGCTCGAGGCGTGATCGACCGGGCCTACCTCGAGCGACTCGTCGAGGCCACGCCGGTCGACCTCTACGCCAGCGGCATCGATGGCGCGAGAGCCTACTGGCCGTGGAGAATGAACAAGGCGCGCTCTCCGATGGGGCACGGCGCTCGCAAGAGCCACGCACGCAAGTGCGACCACTACATCCTTGATTCGAACTTCAAGGACGATACGGTGACGAACAAGGACGTCCTCGATGAAGCGGCGGAACTGTTCGCCGACGGCGCTGTCCTCGCTGACGTCTACCACGACATGGAAGCGACGGCAGAGGCACTCATCGAGGGGCTCGAGCTTGCGCGCGAGCACCCGTTCGACGGCACGATCGTGCTCCCGCTCCAGGAACCACACGACGAGTGCTACCGTCGCGTGGCACCTCACGTCGACCGGGAAGTCTGGTGGAGCGTCGGCGGAGTCAAAGACAAGACGCCGGCCGTAAAGATCGCCTGTGCGCGTGAGCTTCGCGAAGTCGCCGGCCCGGACGTCCACATCCACGGACTCGGGTTCGGCGTCACGGAGCACGTTGCTCGAGCGATTCGGAACAACCCAGACCTGTTGGACTCCATCGACAACTCGTCGTCGGTGAGTAACGGCATCCCGCAGCTTTCGGGCGTCGAAGAGAAGATGACGATCACGGCGGCAGAGGCGACGGCTGCCCGACTCAAAGACCTGCGCGCGTTGACGTCGTTCGCGGACGATCGTCCGGCGGCGGAGCTTCGCGACGCTGGCCAAGGCGGGCTCGAGGTGTTCCACGGTGCCGACTGAGCAATCCGCGGGCGGGACCGTGCACGAATGCCCCGAGTACTGCTGTGGACTCTCGTTCAACACGAGCGACGAACTCCAGGCACATCTGGAGTGGGACCACAACCGATCGGAGTACAAGGCCAAGGAGATGATCGACGATGGCTGATACGGAGAAGAGCCGTACTGATCGAGGACCGAGTACGACAGGTATGATCTTGGCAAACCAGCTATTTATACTGGGTTGCGTGTTCTTTCTCGTCTTGGTTGAGCTCGACGTAGCAAAGAGTGCGGCCGCCAGAATTCTTTCACTCGTCTGGTTTGGCGGGCTCTTGATGTTCTTTTCGAGGCCGATAGGACTCGCTCTGGAGGACATCGTCAAGTGGTGGGGTGAGCGTAATGTCGAGTGAAAGACAGCGAAAGAGGCTGTATCGAGGGCAGGTATCGCCCTTCCCCATCCTGATCGCACTGGCCGTAGTCCTCTTGATCGTCGCGATCATGCTACCGGAGGTGCTCCCGTAATGTCCGACACGGGGGAGGAACGATGATACTACAACTCGCTGCCTTCATGGTATTGACCATACTGCTGTTTGCAATCTGGCTCTCATTCGAAATCCGTCGGAGGGATCCAAATGCGTAATGAGGAATCCGACACGGCAATCTCGCAGACCTGCTTTTTCGACTACGTCGTTCTCAAATAATCAGTGGATGGTTCGTAGACCTCGCCCTTTTGCTTGAGTTTATCCAGTGCCTCTTCGGTCTCTTCTACAGTCATGCCTAACGCAGAAGAATATTCTATGACCTTAGGGACTGGTGCGCCTTCACTGGTAGTGTCTTCTAAGATACTTGTGATCTCTTTGACCTTCACAAGATCATTCTCGCTTTGCAGTTCGTCTATATTGAGGTCCAGCTTTCGGATTTCAACATTGCCCTCTTCTACTGTAGCGAAATAAGGGATTGGAAGATTTTCGTTGAGTCTGTGGATCGTGTCGTCATGATCTACCTTCACTTGTACCTCCATCGCTCGCGAGTCGAAGTCAGATATAATCTCTGTGTTTTCTCGCGCTATCTCGACGGCTTCCATTGCAACCTCCTCTAAGAGATTCTCTGCACGTTCGATATGGTCGTCTGCATCTTCGAGGTTTTTCTCAATATCTCCCATAAATTCACATTCAATACCCACCAACAAATATCTTCATTCTGGTGAATAGCCCGGACGTGTTTATCGGATATCTGTATCTATAGTCTGTTCTTAGAAACTACTCCATTCCAATATTACAGACGGGCATTACAGACTACTGTTACAGATACCTGTAACAGAAAACCGTACTATATGTCTGACACAGATTTATAGTACGGGCGACTGTACCGAATGCGTATACGTATGATAACGGCAGTGGTGTACTCCGAATCAGGTGGCACGTTCAAAACGACGACAACAGCGAACCTCGCGGTCAGTTTGACCCGGATGGGGCTCGATACCTGCGTAATCGACCTCGATCCCCAGGAGGGAAACCTCACGAGTCTGTTCGACGCTGGCAAGCGCCGGAGCGATCGTGACGCCGACAACCTCGTCCGACACATCCTCGAAATGCCCGAAGGCGACTTCGAGGACTTGATCGAGACCTCCGCAGAGGGCGTTGACATAATTCCGAGCCACGATATGCTCGGCGACTTCACGTCGAACCTCGAACAGAAGATCGCCTACGAGACGGGCATGACGAATCAGAGTCGCGACGAGTTCCCTCGGTACGAACTCCTGTACGACCTCCTGTGGAACGAGCAGGAGCTTCACGAACAGTACGACGCCGTGCTGATTGATCCGAATGCACGGGCGGAGGATCTGTTGTTCAACGCGATCTACGCGATGCGGACGCTCGTCGCGCCCGTGAAACCGGCCGGGAAAGGGAATCTGAGCCTCGAAGGGCTCGAAGAAATGGTGTCGAACATGCAGGACCAACTCGAAATCGAGGTTGGCCTTTCGTGTGTCATTCCGTCGGGAATCGGGCAGACGAACGCACACAAGGAGTACACGAAACAGTTCGAGAACACCGAGGAGTATCCGACGCCGGTCGCGATCCCCGATCGCGAGAGCATGATGGACGAAATGTGGGAAACGCGTGGATCCGTCTACAAGGTGGTCGAAGAACGCTGGAAGACCTACGAGAAGGACGGCGACATGGTCAGCGAACCCGGACAGCGTGGCGTCCGTGATCGCGAGCTCGAGACACTTCGAGATATCTACAAGCTGGCCGCGTTCATCGCAACCGAGACGTTCAACGTCGAGATCGACCCAGAGTTAGTACTCGATATCGATGACCACGGAGAGCGACGGTTTACTGTCCGAGAGGAGTCTGAACCGGAGGTGCCGGCCTGATGGGGCTGAAAGGTGGGTCGGGCGACCTGGATTTTGGGAATAAAGACGGCTCGACCGACGAATCCGAACCCAAGACGACCGACGCGCCATCGGAGACGGACACGGACCGATCGCCAACGGCGCCCGATCCAACTCCCGACGATCGCGCGGCTGATCGCGACGAATCAGAGACCGACGAGAACGAGTTCCCGTATTTCGTCCGGCGGAGCAACGTCGGTGACGAACGCGACGAGCGGATCGAGGTCCACCTTCGAAAGACTGTGCTCGGCCAGGAATCGAGTTTCCGGAGTGATCTGGCAGACGAACTCGGCGAAGACGGCGAGATCTCAAAGACGGACGCTCGTGAGTTCGCGCTGAAATACGCGTTCGAGAACCCTGCTGGTGTCGCGGAGCTTATGCGCGAGGAAGGATACGGTCTAACCGACTAAGAAAGCGAAATGCGTGCTAATCAATCGAAAGGTACCCGCGACGCTCCAACTCAGGAACGACCTCGTTGACCGTCGGTTGCGGCAATTTCCCGACGTTTCGCTCGATGCATTCGGCCCACCGTTTCCGATCGGTTTCGTTCTGGAGTTCGTCGATGTACTCGACGTCGACGGACTCGTAGGCCGGTTCGGAGAGCGGCGGTTCGAGTTCTTCTGGCATCAGCGTCTCGGCGATCGAGAGACCGTACTGTGCCATCGCTCGTTCGGTCCACCCCTTCGCGGTCGATCCACTGGTATCGAGTTTTCGACCGACCGCGTTCCACGAGTAGCCACGCTCGGTCCAGGCGATCGCTTCGGCTTCGTTCTGTCGCAGGTCGGTCGATCGAGCGAGGTAGTTCGCCCGCTGCGTGACGATCCGCTGTTCGTCTGGCATACGTCAGTCCACGAACGTGACACGTGTAAGTGTTATCGTACCAAGGTGAAAGTAATCACTGCGAATTATGAATCTGAATTGAACACATCGATACGTTGAATAGTAGCCCGTATAATGGTAAGGTATGGCGTCTCAATACCGCCGTCGAAATGGGAGTGATACGTGGCATTGGTGCTCGAACTGTACAAACTACCCGAGTTCAGGGTATACGACTAGCACTGGAAAACCATCGTCTGGTGAACTGTGTAACCAGTGCCAGTCGAAAGAAGGCTCCGGCAACTGCCGGTAGAAACTAACATTCTGTTCCGAGTCTTTTTATCCGAGGCCGCGGCCAACACCGGCGATGTCCGATCGAACTCCCCAGGAAGACCTGCTCGTGATCGAGGCGCTCGTCGAGTACCATCACGACCGACTCGATGTCCAACCCATCCGGGCGTGTCACGCGAAGGTGCTCGCCGACGAGATCGCCACGACGCACGGGCTGTCAATTGAGGACGCGCTCCGGCAGCGGACGGCGATCAGATAGCTTCACTTTCATTCCGGTGGCGGCAGTTTAAATACGGCCGAAAGGCATTCGCTAATTGAAAACACTGTCTCGTAGCTAAGAAGCGCGTTGCTATAAGGCTGGGACGGAGGTGAGAAATCGATGTACAAGAGAGCTGCTCGCACTCAGACCGAGATTGACCTGCTACCACCGTTCGGTGAGCCCGAAGTCGTCACGACCGGATCTCATTCTAAGGACCTGGCCGTGTTCGGCGTTCTGACGGCTGGTGCAATTGCGTTGGCGTCGAAGTGATCGGTGACCTTCGCGTGGTACAGTCCAACAAACAATCTCCTTTGGTGAAAATACTATCGCTTCTTTCAATCGTTGATCACCTGTTTTCGTGTAGCCGATCGTGAAGGCGTCAGACGTTTGTTTTCGCCTGATTCGTGTCTAGTGGAACTCAGTCAAGTTTTGTATAGCGTCATGTAGTTTATCTATGCGCGTTTGAACCGAATTCTGGCGGTACACGTCCCGTACCGCACGAATTCGGAGAGCGCGATCGATCGAATAGCTACTTTAGATTAGACCAGTAATTCCAAGTAGACTTATTGTCCCGGATGCCGTACGGTCATCGTAGTCGATGGAAACCGCAGATTCGGGGGTCTCACCCCAGGGGACGCCCCTCGAAGACGCCCTCGCAGAGTGCCTCGAAACCAAATCGAAGGTCTCGCCGAACTACCGGAAGAACTTCGAGCGCGTCGTCACCGAGTGGATCGGGTACTGTGCCGATCGCAACGTCACGATGATCGAGCAGGTCTCGAAGCGAACGCTCGCGAGCTACGCCGGTCACCTCGCCCGACGGGTCGAAGCCGGGAGGTCCGACGACGTCGACGGCGGGATCACCGCTTCGACCGCGTGGACGTACTACGACTATGTCTCGGCGTTTCTCTCGTGGGCCGTCACGTGGGATTACCTCGCCGAGAATCCGGCCGAGAAAGCGCAGGCACGGGACAGCATGCCCGATCGACCCTCCAGCGGGGACTACGAGCGCCAATTCTGGCAACCCGACCAACGGCAGACGGTAGTCGATTTCGTTCGTCGACGCGTCGACAGCGCCTACCAGGACCCGATTGCCCCGACGCCGATTCTGCACAAGCGCCTGCGTGATCGCGCGCTCGTCGCGACGATCGCTTACTCCGGGGTACGCGGCGGCGAAGTCCTGAACGATCCGAACGACCCGCGCCGATCGGGACTCACATGGAACGACGTCGATCTCAAGGAGGGCGTCGCCTGGATCCTCGGGAAGAATCAGGACCGTGAGCCGGCCCAACTCCCGGGGCAGGTCACGACGCCGCTCGAACGCTGGCACGACGCCTACGATCCGCCGAGTGACGAGTGGCCGGTCTTCCCCTCGATGCACGTCCCGACGCTCTCACGACGGATCGCGGACGCAATCGGGAACGACGAACGCGATCACCGGTGTGCCGATCGGCACTACTGGTCGGTCGCGCTCGACGCGGCGGTCAAACCGTCTTCGATCACGACCGAAGGCGCGCGATCGATCCTGAAACGACTCTCGTCGATCGCGGAGGTACCTGGCCTCGACGCCGGCGAGTATCTCACGCTGCACGGAGGTCGCCGGGGCGTCGGCGAGAAACTCTACCGTGAGCGTGGGGCCGCACGCGCGCAACGGACGTTGCGCCACGCCGACCCGCAGACGACGTCGGAAATGTACTCGCACATCGACGCGAGTGAGCTGGCCGAAGATAATACGGCGGTGTTCGACGATGAATGACGACGAGAAACCGACGGTAGACGCCTACAACGCCGAAACTGGCGAACACGTCGTGGCGGGAACGATCGTCGAACCGGACTTCTCACGCACGCAACGGCTGTACCGACGCGTCACGCAGGCGATCGTTCGCAATCCCGAAGTCGTCTTTGTCGCAACGGTCGGTGTGTTGATTGTACTGAAACTCGTGGATGTGTTCTGAAAACAGCTATCCTCGAACCCGATCGATCGTGTTCCGAACTGCCACCCGCACCCGGTCGGTGAACGACAGGGGCTCGATCACGCCAGCGGCGATCATGGATCGTTCTAAAAACGCGTGAACGGGTTCGAACGCCTCTCCTTTTTCAATGGTGTTACCGTTGCATGCCACAACGCCCGCGTCTTCGAGTGTTCCGATGTGTATCTGTTTGAGTGACGAATACACCGCCCGGCGTTTTGATTGGTCGAGTTTTTCGAGCGGTGCACCATTTCACGTTCTGTAACGCGATCGACCAATTTCGACTGGTCCATTCGCCCCTCAGCAGCAATTATTTCGATCACGTGACGTCGGCGTGAGTTCTTAAGGATATGAAACAGTTCGTCCGTCCCCTCTCGGTTTGTTGCCGGTCCAATCGTATCCATATTTGATATCGCCATGATATGCCGACTCGGTTCGTGGTACATAAAATGCCACCAGCTTTCAACCGGCTAAAGTACCTCATTAGTCCCTAAAGCAGTGCTTTAGCGGTGAATAGGGTTGTTTCTCGCCACATCCTGTATAAAAACGGCACGGGCGATCCCGGGGACGTCCTCGACGACCACGCGGATCTGTTCGTTGCGATCGTTGTCACCATCCGCGAACATTGCCGTACCTCCTCGATTGGATCCGAATCAGGCTCGGCCCGAAGTATTGCTTGGTATACGGGGCAAGCATGAGTACAACGAGCACAGCGAGAAACAGCACTTCGAGGACGGATGGGGTTGGTACATCGGCCGTCATCCCGAGTACTCCCACAAATCGATGAGCACGGCTTTCCCGTTTTGAATCCCGATTTCATTAAATTCGCGTTTGATCCAGAGCACGTGGTCAACGAGTCAGTCTAGATATTCGACTTTCAGTCCGGTGACGAGCGTCTCGTAGTCGAGTTCGTGGTCGCGGAGACTCGTACAGTTTCTGGGCAACTAATTCGAGTGTCTTTCTGAGCTCGAATCATTCGTCGACGACCTGTTCAATTAGCCTCCACAGTGTTCTGAAATCGGGCTGCGAACGGGCAACTGTCGATACGAGCGGCGTACAGAGGATTACCGTTGCGGGGATTACGAGCACTGATGCCCGCTTACAAACTAGCCTTCAAATTCAGCTTTTCCAGCAGTTCGACCATTATGTTTAACTCTGACTCTCTTTGCCCTGTCTTGTGGGATTTTATATTCGAAATCGATTTCATAGGCTGTCTCTGATGGGCAATTTTTCCCATTATCATTTTCTTTTTCCACATGGAATACATCGATATAAAGGTAACTATTCGACCAGTCCATTTCGTAATCTCGTAACTCAGCGATACGATTTGGTTCTCCGTCTGCAATTGTCCCCTCGATATGGATTAGGTCATCATAAAATTCAATCACCGCATCATTGTACTCTTCTAACTCATCTGCTGATTCTTCTGACATGCATTTAGACTGTATAATATTAAATTCGGAAGAAATACCGTCAGTATCATCTGGTTTATTTGATTTGTGATCCTCGTTCGAATTGTTTGAATCATTAGATGTTCCTGAAGACGGATCATCGTTAGTTATCATCTTGGAGCATCCAGAGAGCGCCCCGGTAAAACTACCCAGTATAACGGATATTATCGATCTACGGTCCAGCATTTAATTGGAAATAAATCCTGAAAAGTATAAACATTTCTAATTATATAATATACAAATATATGATAGATTTAGACTAGGAACAATATACTGAATCCTTTTGGGCCACTCGTAAGAGATACGAGCCGCCTATTTCGGTTTTTGTCTCCCAATATTTATCCTCATTTGACGCAGTTATTGATATTCCCGCTGGGAAGCCAACCGAAACATTTTCAATGACTGTTTGACCCCAAGTATGGGCATATCCTGCCTGAACACGACGTTCATCAGAGGAATAATCACCAACGGGATCAAGATAGAGACCACACCAATATTGCCTATTCTTGTTGGCCTCATAATCATTCATTTTAAACACAGCGCCGTCACCGAACTCGTCAGGCTCCGGTTCAACGAGATAACTTGTCTCTGTCGTTTCGCTGACGTCATACGACGAATAATCCCACCATTGCCTCTCATAGCCGATTCCAACTCTATCATGGGGCTTCTTACCTTCCTCTATGCCATCCCACGCATATTCCCAAACGACCTCTGCGTAGTAAAGCCCATCTGGACAATCATGCCATAGTCGACAGACAATATCTAACTCGTCTTTATCATAGTTCTGCTGACCGACTCCCTCATCATCTCTTTCGATTGTATACGTATAGGCCGACTCTTCTCCGACGATTCCGTGATCATTGAGATAGTTTTCACGAACTTCATCAGAAACTCCATCATCCAACATTCTATTTGCTTCTCTAATGCGGTCTCGGAAACTGTTCCCAGAGTTGGCTGCAAAACCAACTGTAGAGAATGAACCAGCTGCGCCAAGGCCCGCGGTTGTTCTCAAAACATTACGTCGACTGAATTTATTCTGATCCGCCATTACATTCTGAGTATTAATCCTTATTCTATATAAAACTAATCTAGTTATATGCTACAAGTCGTCAGATAGAGATCATTCTCGGTTTCATGAGCAGCGCCGTTCAGCGATCGACACGAACCCGGCAGTGATATCGACGCGATCTGCCGCGATCGCGAGGTTGCGCCGCCGTTGATCACGAAAGAGGCTGGCCGACAGATCCTGAAACAACTGACCGAGGAGGCTGGGATCGACGTCGACGGCGGGTATCTGAAACCCCATGGCGCCCGGCGGGCGCTCGGGGCGGAGTTGTACGAAAAAGGTCACTCGGAACTCGCACAGTCGGCACTGCGTCACAAGTCGATCGAGACCACGCACGCCGCGTACTCCGATATCCAGGCTGAGGACATAGCGAAGTCGATCGACGAAGTTCGGAAATGATCGTTATCCTGTGAGTTGCAGGATACCAACTAAAACGATAAGGACAGAGAGGAAGGCTGCGATATATTGCGCGCGTCTCGGCCAAAGATAATTTACTTTATAATAGTCTCGGTCATAAACCATGAACGTGTATATCCTTTTATACCGATTCGATATCCTTTGCAATTCAATCCTGTCTTCTTGGTCTCTGACCCGGCACCGGCGGACTGTCACAGCTGCTGTTCCCTGGTAGGGAAGCATACGGATTTGATGAGTAACCGTTTTGCTCTCTCCCGGTTCGAGATCAAGTTCAATTTTAGTTGCGACACCATTTTCTATTTTGTTCTCTGACTCTTCAAAAGAGAACCTCAGAGTTGTACTCCCCTCCACAGGCCTATTACTGATATTTTCAGCTCGTATTTCAAACACAGGTGATTGATCCGTGAAATAGACGTTACGTCGGGATTCAAGGTCTTCAGATATTAGTTCAATCTCTAAAACATCGTCTCCCTTGGTAACTGTATAGGGTGCGTTAGCTGGCATGATTTTACGGATAGTGAAAGAAAGGCAATCAAAAAATATGTTTGGATGTGATCAATCTGGCCTACCTATCTTCCATGCGAATAGTGATTCCACCGATCGTCATAACCCTCACATCTAGTTCCTCGGAGAGCATGTCCTCTACTCCAACAGGATCGATTTCTATCGTATATCGATCGTTCTGCGGGTCGTTCTGAACCTGACTAATCTCGACCTCGGAGCCGAATGCCTCTTCGAGCCGTTCAGTGAGGTCGTCAGTGAACTCTCCGATTTCTTCGTCCATGTCTTCGAAATGGTCTTGGAAGTCAGTCATACAGTATTACTGATGGTTCTCAGATTTAAATACCTCTCGTACGCGCTTGATCTTGGTTACGAACCGATCACTCCGCGTTTCCGGTGGGACGGACCCGATCGAGCACGTCCTGCGCTCGCTGCTCACCGACACCCGGCATGGACTCTAGGCGCCTCCGAACGCTCTGCCGAAGGCCCTTGAAGGATCATCTCACGCTGTATAACGACTAAGAGATACGCTGGAAAAACCGATAGATACGGACAGTATCGGAGGGATCAGTGTATAGCACTTTACGTAGACCCTGAGCATGAAGCGAATTATCACTTTCACTTGATATCTCGTTGTATGCATCGATAAAGGTCTCTTCGCCCAAATCTCGAATCGCATGGTAGTCAGCGAGAGTTTCCTCAATACGGACTAAAATGATGAACGAACCTATCATCCCTACAGCAATGAGAACTGGAGTTAATAGTTCGGACGGTGATGCTCCAAGGGCTAAAAGTGCAAACGAGATCAGCAATAAGAGGAGACCCGCAGCGAACGATACAGCCATCCCATATAGAATACCCTTATATATTGGATTTCGGTCACGATGACTACACTCATGACGAAGTATAAGTTGCTTTGACCGGGTTGAAAGACCTTCCATACGAGATTTGTTCCAAATGATAGTACCGATCGGAGTCACTTGAGCAAAAATCGCCGAGTCGCTCCGAAACGAGTAGATGGTGGTTCTCTCGTTAAGGAGTGAAACCTCGTTGATTTCCTCGATGGATGTACGTTGTGAAACCCAAATGAACAGTTTCGTGAAAAATGTTCGAATTTTGAATCTCCACTCATTCAATTCTATCATACATTCATATTCACTTTCATAACTAAAAAGAATTCCCATCATTCAATATGCTGGTTCAGTATCAAAGTTGGTACTGCGAACCTTGATGGAATACAGTCTGCAACCAACCCGGAATCGGGAATTTGGAAGGCTGTCAGGGATAGTTACCGAACCCGATCGAGCACATCTGCCGCCCGCTGCTCGCCGACGCCCGGCACAGACTCCAGGCGCTCCCGATCGCTCCCCCGGAGGTCCTCAAGCGACTGGTACTCGTAGGCGATCGCCTTCGATGTCGCCTCGCCGATCCCGGGGACATCTCGACGACGATTCGAATCTGCTCATTCCGATCGTCGACGTAGAACGCGAGTTCGCGTTCGAACTCAGTAGCGTCGATTTCTCCGGCGGCGTACCGCTCGCGGAGGTCATCGATCGGGTCCGGGTCCGACGACAGGCGATCGCGGGCTTCGCCTACCGCGCGTTCCAGGCGGCACGAGCGCGTGTCCTCGAGCGCTCGGAGCGCAATCTCGAGCATCACGAGCTGCCAACGCTGGATGTGGCCGGCTATCCCGAGTGGACCTACTGTCAGGTCTGTGGCGCGGTCGGTCCTGATGATCCGTTCCTGACGGTTGCTCTCAAGCGGGTCGAGCGGAGCGAACGCGTCTGTGACCGGTGTGCCGATCGGAAGGCTGACTACGACGGCTGTAAGACCTACACTGCGGAGAGGTACCTTCTGAATAGCCGAGACTTTTTATCCGAAGCCGCGGGCAATAGCGGCATGTCCGATCGCGAGAAAGCAGACGACCTATTGATCGTATCGGCCCTGGTCGCATACAGCCACGTGTCATATTCTATATATCTCGAATACTACTATGCCAGTTGGAACCCATAGCAATTCCCATTAATATAAGTTGCTTTATGTGATACATAGAATCATGGACGCGGAAAAATCACACGCCGCCTACATGGCCCTCCACAAACGATCATCTATATTCAAACGGCTCATCGAGGACCCGGCTTATCAAAACCAACTGGTCAATGAGGTAGACGCTTCACAGTCGACGGTTTACCGTGGGCTCAAACAACTCGAAGATCACAATCTAGTCAAAAGACAGAATGGTATGTATGCGACGACGACGTTCGGCGAAATCGTCTATACACAGTATGAGCGAACCGACGAAATCGTCCAGACGTTTGCAGAATCAGAGCGATTACTCGAAACAAGACAGGAGATTGGAACGGTTCTTGACCCGTCCGTCGCTTGTGATGCAACGACACTTGTAATCGGGGAGACAAGACCAGATCTTGTATACGAATATCTTGAAGAACAAGTCTCTGAGGCGGCCAAGATTAGTGGTGTGGTGCCGACTGTTTTCTCGGCTATGGTAGATACGTATTTGACCCAGGTGACAGAGAACCGACTGGATGCCGAGTTTGTCTTCGGGAGGGAGGCGACTGAACATGTGCAAACAAAACTCAGTGACGAATTCAAAACCCTCCTTAACACTGGGAATTTCGAAGCTTATTCGTACTCTGGTGAAATCCCGATGGGAGTTGTCGTGATCACAGAACCTGTCGAACATGTTCTTATCGTTATTCACGACGATATTGGTGTTGTTCGCGGCGTCATTGATTCTAAAAACAGAGCCGCAGTTTCGTGGGGAATAGACTGGTATTCAAAACATGAAACCGACAGTACACCGCTATCACTTTCCTGAATTCCGACTGAAATGCAAAATACCGAGGGAAATATAAGACTTCTGCTTTTATTTCCTTGATTGACAGAGCATTACACTATCGTTTAGTGATTTGTACAGTTTAATATCGTACGAAATTGTCTATAAAGAAGTTTCGAGTAATATACAGCCGATACAAAGCGCGATAGATTGACCAAGAGATTTTAACCAACAAAAAGGCACTGTCTAGATAAGGGAAACCGCAAGACTGAGTGGCGATAAAGGCGTGACGAGCCCTGCGAAACTGCACCTAGTCGCTGACACAAGTGGGACTCGATCGACGAGCAGCGAACATTCGACTACTTCAACACACGTCACAGAATGTGTGAGTATTGCGCTAATCACTCAGGGCGTCACGACACCTGCTGAAACGCCGGAATACGCCAGAAGCGCTTAACTAGACAGTACCCGCTCCCAAATTCAGAACTACTCTTTGAGAATACTCTCCAGACTCTTCTCTGTAATAAGTGTGATCTCATCTTGGAACGTCTTACTTGACTACAAAGCAAACGCAAGACTCTGCTTTGCGTTATTGTATTGCCGTACTGCATTCCCTATAGAGCAAAAATAGTCAAATCTAACCATTGTCTGAGATGATATTCATCTACTGATGAAATATCCATCAGTTAATACTAATATTTTAACGGTTCTGAATTTAGTTGGTGTTAACCAATGGCGAGACAACTTGAAATTGGAGAGACTGTTCAGCTAAATCACAGTACCCGTCGTCGGTTCCTCAGGTTATTAGGGGCCGGTACAGTTAGCATTGCCGGACTTCAATCTGCCTTAGGAACTGCTTATGGGGAAGAGCCTGAAGGTGTTCCACTAACCCTTACCAAAGATAAACAAGGACGTCCAGATAAAGTCAAAATAATTGAAGAAGAAAGGTACGAACTACTACAGGCATACAAGGACTTTTCTGAAAAAGTGAGAGACAAAGATGAAATTAGAAGCATAACACTTCATCAGCAATCCGATAGTAGAACGGATCTTAAAATTGAGATTACTGTCCCAGAACCGGAAAATGAAATCCGATCAAGGGAAGTGAAAGAGAAAAACAAACAAGCAAAACAAGCGGTTAAAAATAATGAACCCGAGCGGCTTCCAGTTGAAATCAATCAAGAAAATATAAAATCAGAGGGTGACGCTTGTGGGTATCGCGGTGATGATCGAACCACTTTGGAGGGAGGACTTGGAATCAGTACTATTCCTTCTACTACTTCTGGAACTCTCGGTCTGGTTTGCTACGGAGATGGGACTGATACTGACGATACAGTTCTAATCACTGCAGATCACGTTATGGAGGGCAATTCAAGCATGTATCAAGTGGATTCAAACCCTGTTGGATCCTTCTCTTCACGAGACCAAAGTGAAGATATTACTTCATACGAATTTAATTCAGATTCTGGAACCTCTCCTGATCATGGGGGTGTTGTCGGTGCGGCGCCAGATGTCACTGGTGTCTGGACCTGGGATGGAATACTTGAAAATACAATCCGGGACACGATTGACTGTACCCTCTCTGGGAAAAACAGCTGTACTGAAGATAATAGGGTAATAGGAGCGGCTGCAGGTGGCGAACGTGCTGAACATCAAGTCAATATGGACTCTAGAAATGCACAGGGTGGCGATTCCGGAGGACCCTGGGTTGATGATGATGGGAAACTAGTTGCATTCCATTCCGGACGGGTTTATATCGAAGTAGGCGGTTATATCATAGATGAATGGGACGCCGGTGTTGCTGGTGATGAAGCTTTAGATGCTGTGAATGCCCAGTTAGGGTCATAAGGTCAACTGAAAGTAGAGTTGGTGAATCTTTAATACGGTCGGGACAATTAGCAACAAACAGTCAGAACCCCACATAATCAGTAACATGAGTACCAATAAAAATCTAAAAATCACAAAACGCAGATTGATGAAAATAGGAGTCGTTGTCCCCATTTCCGGATTTGGTTCTTGGTGGTTATTTTTGCGATCAGATCCAGATCCACTAGACAACCTACCGGAAGAAATAGACTCAGCGGAGTTTGACTGGGGTGAGATCCCCACCCGTGAAATTGACGAAAACACACCCCCATCTGAGAAACCTATCATAAATTTTGACAGTGAAGAAAACGAAGTATATGTCGAAGGTGTTCTAACTTATGGTTCAAGTACATGTAATGCTATAACAGTTGAGAAGCTTAATTTTGAGAATGAAAAAAATACATTACATATTAGTGTTGGTTGGGTAGAGGAGGGGAATAAGACTGGATTGTTCACCGGCTCATGTACTGATGATTTGGATCATAAGCCGTATTCCGTTACTTTAGGATTGGAATCGACCCTTCCAAATATAGTAGAAGCAGTTGAAAATCATTTCGACCCTACTGAAGATGACGATACTCGTGTTGTGACTAATAGAATTGAATACTCTGAATGATCACTCTCAAAGTTAGGGTCTTTACTCTATAGCAGTAATTTTGAATTTAGGCGCTATATTCCAGGTAACTTCCTTGCTTTTGCCGCTTCGAAGTCGGCTTCGCGAACCTCGTCGAGAAGTTTGGGTCCAAGCACTCGAACCCTGGTGTGATCGAAATGGAAGGAGAGTTCATAGCTGAATGCAACCAGAAGTTGAACAGCAACTGCCCTGTTCCGAAGTAGAAGGCACGGACTCGAGGACTATCAGAATCACATCGGCCAATGAAGTCGCGTTTCAACTGTTGGATCGCCGTCTCAAACGCCATCGGTACCAGTACTGTTAGACGAGTCCCCGGAGTAGTCCGTCAGCTGCCACAGATTGTAGATCAGAGTTGACAGCACGAAGTTACACAGGCGAAGCCGGTAGTCCGTCGACGACGTCTTCGGCAAGTCCCGCGACCGCGAACCCGTCGGGTTGACCGACGCCGCTCACGACTCGCTCGCGCGCTTGCAGCGCGTACAGGATCCGCCGATCGACGAGTGGCCCGTGTTCCCGACGGGGCACACGACGTCGTGGTACAACGCCGTCGAGAAGGTGACGGGCGATCGGCCCGAACCCGGCAGTGATATTGACGCGATCTGCCGCGATCGCGTCTTTCCCGACGATCCGCTGTTCGACAGCGATCGATCGTATCCAGAAAACGTTGCTCGCGTCCAGCAGCACAAGAACGGGCAGCGGTAATCTGTATCCAGATACTGTCTCCATATTCGTTTTCCTCACAGTTCTCGGGGGAAGACACGTCTGAACACTTCGCCGGACACCACGGTGTCGGTCTGAATTGCTGGACGTCTTTCAACCACCGGAGACTCTACATTGTACGCGCGTAGCCGCGGGCGCTCGGAGACACGCAGACGACCGTTTCCTCAGACGCGCTCAGATTGGTCGCTGATCGCCTTTTCTGCCACATCTGGTTGTCCTCGGAGGATGGACGCGCGTACGGACGACGGTGGGATCTCGGACGGACGATCGGCTGCTACGTAACCATCAGTTTGCCGCCGCCGATCTCGCTGATTTCCTTCTGATCGATGAGGTCCTCCAGTTGTGACTCGACTTCCTTGCGGCGGACACCTTCGTCGACGAGTGTTTCGATGATTGCCTCGCGATCGGCGCCGAACGACGACGGGTCTTCGTCCTGTTTCGCTTCGACTTCCTCGCAGATCGCGTCGGCAAGCTCATCCGGCGAGAGTCGATCGGCGAGCACGCCTTCCTCGTGAGACTCGATATCCCACGTCTCAAGGTACGTTTGGAGAACTGATTTTTTCTGAATGCGGCCGGTATCGTAGTAGCCGACGAGCGAGACGTGATCTCCAGGTCCGATCCGATCGACGAGGTCCTCGGTGAGATAGACGGCGAGCTGTGGCGGATCGTCGTCAAGATTTGTATCCGCGCGCTGGAGGATCACCTTGCGGTAGTCGAGCAGTTCCGACTGCTGTCGCCGGAACAGGAACGGACCGGATTTTTTCTCACAACCCTCACACGCGTGCGGGTCGATCATCTTCCCGTACGATTGGGGAACGTAGTTCAGCGTCCCACACTGGTGGCATTCGAGTGCGGCCATCTTCGCGAACGGTTTGACGCCGTCCATTTCAACGACCTCGCCGGTAATCGTGATGAGCCGACCGAGATGGATCGTTCGCTGCTTCCCGACGCGGAACTGGTACTCGTCGGGGATGTTGTGCACACGGACGATCGAGTCCGGGATATCGACCTCGTTCCAGCACTCGATCGCTTCCGCGGTACTGCCGCGCGCCCGCTGCGGGTTCCGAAGGAACGTCTTCGCGATCGTCTTGTCGAACTCTCTGATCCGTTCCCAGTCGAGTCGGACCGATCGCTCCGCGGGGTAGTGGCTGTTGACCTCACGTACAACCCCCTCGAAGACGTCACGGACGAGCGTGTGGTACTCGTCTTTGATCTTGGATTCGTCTCGATTCATGGTCACTCGTACTCAGACAGGTCGTCGTTGATCGATTCCCAATCCAGCGTCGCAGCCTGCTTGCCGATAGGCGTCGTCACGTAGTCCTTCCCTTTTTGCGCCCAGCACGGCCCGAGACCGTCGTCTTTCGACCAGTAGTTTCGCAGCGTCGACGCGCTGTAGGAGAGGTGTTCGGCGACGTCGCCAGTCGTCCGAAGACCGTCGTGTTCGTGGACAGCGGTCACCGCCTCGATCAGCTTCTCGCGTTTGCCCGGCGGATCCTCCAGCCACGGCCGGATCTGCTCGGGAACGCCGTACTCGTCCGCGACATCCTCGACGGTTGCGGTGAGGTCGTCTGCGGCGAGTGAGACGCTTCGCTGCTTGTTGTGGTGGCCGCTCGGTTGTAGGAGCAAATCATTCGGAATCTCGAGCTCGCGGCGCTGTTCCAGGGCGTCGTCGACCCACGCCCGCCGATCGTCCGCCGGCGTCTCGAGGAACCGGCCCGCGACCGGCGCCCCGTCAGCGACCCGCGTATCGACGCCCTCCAGGTCTTCGCGGAGCAGGAACCAATCGCCGATCGCCGGTGGCCCGTCGGCGTCGATCTCGTAGACCGCACAGTCGACGACGTCGACCCACCACTCGGGATCGTCCTCGTCGCCACGCCACGAGTCGTGCTCGTGCTCGCGAACGCGAGCGCCCCACGCGATCCCGTACCGATCGCGCCAGTGGCGATCGCCGAGGCCGAGGCCGCACGGCGCCCCGCGGAGTTCGACCGGGTAGTCGGGCTTCCCTTCGGAGATGATCATTCCCCAGCCGATATCGAACTCGGAGAGTTGGCGCTGTTGTTCCCACGAGAAATGGTGCGTCCTGTCGAGCGTGTCAATCTCGTCCTCGCCGAGCTGCAACAGGAACTTGATCGCGATGTTCGATCGAACCGGCTTGTAGACGTCGTTCCACTTCTGCGTGGATCCGAGGAGAAGGATCCGCCGGCTTCCGCCCTGCGTTGTCAGGAAGAATATCGTCTGCCGGAGCGTCTTGATATCGTCCTTGTACCGGACGTCGGCCATCTTCGACGGAGCGATATTCTTCAACTCGCGGATCTCGATACAAACGCGAGGCAACCGGGGGTTCTCGTCACGGGCCTTGTAGATGAGCCGCAGCCACAGGTCCATGATGACGTATTTCAGCGGTTCGAGGCCGCTACCGAGGAAGTTGCAGCAGAGAACGGCAGCCCGTTCTTGATTGGCGATCACGTCGACCATATCGAGGTTCGTCGCGGCCGACGGCGACGTGATCAGTCCCTCCGCGGCGAGTTGACCGAGACGTTGCGCCGCCGTTTCGAGGGCGCTTTCGGCGTCCATCTGATAGTGCGCCGTGTACGTCGACGTCGAGGTCTCGCCAGCGCGTTTTTCCTCGATCTCGGTCCACTCGATCGTCGCCTCCATTTCGCGGGCGTACACCTGGAGTCGGGAGACGAGCTCGGACACCGACCCGCTGTTCGTCAGCGTCTCGTCGAGTGCCTTCTTGATCCGGGCCTCGACCGTCTCGTCACTCTTCGTGACGCCCGCGAGGCGGAGGATCAGGTGCGGCGTAAGACAGTCGATCCCGATCGTGAACAGCCGGAAGTTCGAGGGCAGCAGGTTGGGAATGTCGCCCATCGCCGGCACGAACACGTCCGCGGCCATCGCGTCGGATTCCTGCTCGAATCGATCGAGGTTCTGCTGGATGACCTGCTCGTCGTTCGGAATCGCGATCATCGGCGTCTCCATCCGGCCGTCGTCCATGATCGAGATGTACGAGTAGCCGTGCTCTGACTGGAGGTTCTTCCCGAGTGAGACGAGCGTCGAGTCCTTCCCGCGACGCGGGAGCGCGATCGCGCCGATGTGATCGCACGATTGGTGCGGAATCTCGACGAGGCGATCATCGAGGTCGACCGCCGAGTCCCTCGGGATCCGAAGCCGACCGACCGGTGTCGGTTCGTCGACGGTCGTCTTTGCGCCGGGTTCGTCGATCGATGCGAATCGTACAGGTGCGTATCTCGTCGTGTCGATAATCGAGTTCATGATTCCGAGTTCTTCCGCGATTTCTGCAAGCGTCTCGAGTTCTCGCTCCGGGTCTGGTGGCGATCCACCCTGTGACCGAACGTGATCGTGGTCGTGGAACGCAGTTTTCGTCTCCGCATCCAGGCCTTCGTAGGACGGATCGAGCACCGTCGGCAGGTTCTCGGACTGCTTGATCGTCCAGTGGAGCGTCAGCAGCAGGTCCTCGATGTGGTAGTGGCTCTCGCCGGCGATCGCGGCCCGGGCCTCCGTGACGAGTTTCCGGACGAACGCCTCGTGTTCCGCCTGCGACTGGCGCTGACGTCGCTGAATCCGCTTTCGCTTCAGGTTTTTCAGTGCCGTTCCGACGTCGGTCGAATCTCTCGCCTGGATCTCGTCATACCGGGCAAGAGCCGGGTTCTCTCGTTCCGAAGACATGGTTATACACCCCCAGTTTCGAACAGTTGTGCCGCCCGCGGCGACGGGACGAACCCGCGAAGATCTTCGGTCGGGTTGCACTCGGGGAGGTTGTAGTAGGGATCGCCGTGTGATCCGGTGAACCGATCGGAGAACTGCGAGTGCAGCGCCTCCATATCAGGAAGCCGTTTCTTTTTGGCCGGGTAGACGAGCGTTTTCGTCGTTGTTCGGCCACTCGCATCCTCAAATTCGACGTCGATCTCTTCGAGAACGTGACCCTCTTCGACGAGCCAGCGGTATTCGTCTGCGACAAGTCGTGGGTCGTGGCCAAGATCGGACGACAGCCGCTTATCCTCGTGCGGGTGCTCGATCACCTCCATCGCGAGGCCAGCTTTGTCGATCACCTGCTCGGGGGCGTCCTCAACGACCGTTTTGATCTCCTGTTGGATTGCCGGCTTCTCGGTCTGCTCCAAGTGGCCCCGGAGATTCGGCTTCATCTGAGCGATGTTTCGGGCGTACTGCTCCAGTACAGACGGGGAGACCTTTTCGTCGTGGGTGAGCTGATAGAGTCGAAGCGAGAACTCGGTGATGAACTCCTCGCGATCGTAGGACACGTACCGACGACCGGGAAGCCAGCCCATATAGCACTCTACGTCCGCCGTCTCGACGGTTTTCACGCGGCCGGCGGCGTCGTCCCAGTAGCTCCACTCCTCCGGCTGTCGGTGGATTTGCAGCCGCCTCGATCGGCGCTTTTTCGACACCCAGAACGTGAACAGGCCGACGAGGATCGCGATCGCGATGAAGACGATGTAAAGGATCGGATGCACCCACAGACGGGCGAGGATCAGCAGCGAAACGAACGTCACGAACGCCGGCAGTCCGAACTTCCAGAGCAGGTCATCGGAGTGCAGTCCCGCGTTCAGATCGAGAACCAAGTGTTTGAGTTCCTCCGCAAATCGGACCTTCCACGGGACCTCGTCCTCGTCTTCCGGTTCATCGCCAGGACTACCCGAGACGAGGTTCGCAATCGTACCGAGAACGCCCGCGATCAGCCCGACAATCCAGCCGATCGACGCGATTGCGACGTCTACCGCCCTCCGATAGCAGTGGCCGACGACCGCTCGACCTTTGGCACGTAGCCCGTCCGCGTTGGCCCATACGTCCCCGATCGACTGGCGATCCGATGCGACTCGATCGGTGCTGTGGTCGTCGTCCGTTTCCGGTTCCGGTTCCGGGAGAGCGTACACATCATCATGGCCTCGGGACCGTACATCCAGATCGCTCTCGGGTTCGATTTCCGACTCGATCTCGGCGCGGACGGCGGCCAGTTCGTCGCGGACCGATTCGAGTTCCTGTTCGATCGCCTCGCACTCCTCGAGAAGCTGGTCAGCTTCGTCGACGGCGTCTTGGCCGCCCCCATCCATGAGATCGTACATCGACACCCGATCGTCGAGTGCCGAGGGATCACTGAGGTCGAGATCGGCACCGAGGGCGTCATCGAGAAGATCGTCGATCCGCTCGGTTTTTCGGTTGTACTCCTCGATCAGTTCGGTCTCGCGAGCCGAGAGTTCGTCGAGGCGGGACTCGAGATCGCTATCGTCCGACGCCGGGGCCTCCGGCTGACCGTCACCGTTGTTCGATTCGTACCGTCCGTAGTAGTCGACAACTTCGCCTTCGTGGGGTTCACCGCGGAGGGCTGCGTCGACGTTCGACCTGATTTCCTCGAACGAGTGATCGGTTGTGGCGATGACACGCGTCGTCCGATCGGTCGATCGCATTTCGTCGGACAGGTGCTCGATCGACTCCGGAAGCCATCCCGTGATCTCGGCGGCCGACTCGGCGTATCGCTTCCGAAGCACCCCGATATAGCGCCAGAACAGGTAGATCGCGACGGGGACGAGCACCCACATTGTGTTGACGATGCTCCCCACGAGCCGGACGAACCAGTAGGACGATGATGAGGTCGTGGTCTCGGTTTGAATCACTGCCCACACGCCGGCGACGATAACCCCGATCAGGACGAAGATCGCGGCGCCGATAAGCCGGGTCGGAGCCTTGCGAGGATCGCCGAGGATTCGACGGACGATTCGCGTTTTGATACCTGGGTTCGGGTCGTGCGGATCGCGATCGAGTAAATCGAGACTCATCTAATCAGCCCCCGTAGCACCGCTTGCGTTGTCTCGTGGCGTGTCTGCGCTCGGTAGTTCGCGCGGTCCGTACGTCGACGTCTTCGCGTTCGCGAACTCGCGCTCACCGCGGAGTTCGGCGATCATCTCTTGGACCTGCATCCTCGTTTCGCGAACCTCGTTTCCGCGGGAGTAGTCCCGCTCTGCTGTCAACAGCGCCCGTTCGATGTTCGATAGTGCCGTCGTCGCTCGAAGCCGGCCTTCGACGATGAGCGGCTTCAGCCACGTCTTCTCGCGCAGGCCTTTCTCGGTGATTGGGTCGAGTGTCTTGAGGTCGTCCACACCGTGATGTTCGAAGACGTCGTTGCCGTTCTCGTCCTGCACGATATGGCCGTCCTCGTCGACGGCGACGATCCCGCGGCAGGCGACCTGTATCATGTCGTCGACGGTCTCGATCCCGACGTTCTTCCAGTAGCGAGCGTCGTTCCGTCCGATCCCCTCAACCTCTTCGAGAGCGTGCTTCGCCGCTGCGTTCCGCTGTTTCTCGTGTTCCTGTCGAACCGCCTCGCGAGCGAGTGCTGCCTTCGAGGTCGCGATCTGTTGTGCTCGAAGGACCCACTCGTGTTTCCGCATCGCGAACAGCGACAGTCCCGCGATAACCGCGATCAGTGCAATCCAGTCGAGAGGCGAGAACAACTGCGCGATACGGAGGCTGATGAACGTGTTGATCTGGTCAGTCCAGAGCCCCTCCAAGAATTGCGCTCGTTCCTCGGTGTCTGTGACGTACGCTTCGAGCCCGTCTGGATTGGTCTCGTAGCCCTCCTCTTCGGCTTTCCCTTCGACGTACTCGATGAATCCGAGGTAGGACGGGTCGATCCTTGTATTCGCCGAGACGTCCGTATTCGTCGCGTAGAGTTCGACCGTCTTCGTGCTCTCGTCGGCGAAGTACAGCTCGAGCGAGAACAGCGAAACCGAATCCCTCGGCGCCGCGTCGGGCCCGTACTCGACGCGGACAACCGATCCGTCGCCGATGACGGTGGCCTCTGCTCCGGGTTCGTTTACCCGGACGGATTCGGCCGGTTGCGAGAGTGAGAAGGTCGCGAACGTTCCGCTCGTGTTGTACGTCTCGTCGCTTTCGACCGTCTCGATCGACACGCAGTCCGCGTCAGGGATATCTGGTGTGAGCCGGACCTGCGAGGCCTCGGTCGGGCCGGCAGTATCGTTCACAGTCGCGTTTCCGTTCTCTTGGACAGCCAATACGGGGTCGGGAGTCGCCGACGTCCCCGCTGCGCTAACGGCCGGCGCCGCGGCGCCGATCGCGCTCAGGACGAGCAGTGCAGCGAGGACTAGCCGTACGACTCTCTGGGTGTGTGTTTTCATTGGTGTGAAATCGGTGGTGTTACTCGGCCTTCGCCGTACTCCGCGAGGTCAGCACTCCATCACGTGAGTCGTTCCGAGACTCGGAGCGATCGGATCGCCGATCGTGGTCGGTGTTCACCGATTCGATGATATCGAGGAACATCTTTTTCGCGTCGTCGAGGTGTTCGAGGCTGCCGTGGTTGCGGTTCTCCAGGGCTTCCTCCATCGCCTCGATCATCTCGGTGTGCGTGCCGTTCAGCCGGCGCTCGTGATCGAGGTGCTTCCGAAGCTGCTCGATCTCGTCTTTCATAGTCTGGATTTCGGCGCCAGATTTCCGATCAGACGGGACGAACTCGTACGTTGCCCGCCGATCGGGATTCGAAATGAGACTGTCATCTTTTGCCCGAACGGTGATACGAGCCTCTTCTTGGTCCCACGTCGACGATTGGTCGAGCGGGACTTCGTACGTCACTTGATCGCCAGGGAGGTTCTTGTCGAGATCGCGCGCTTTGTCGTCGTCAGCCGTCAGTTTCGGCGACCAGAACAGCCCCAGAATCCGATTCTTCTTGAAGACCGGTACCAAGAGCGCGTCGCGATCCCCTTTATCGTCAAACAGCGGCTGGACGAGATTCCGATCGTAGTAGTACGTCTCAGACGCGTTCGACGTCTCGCCTTCGTACGTGATATTCAATTCGCCGGCCTTGCTGTCTAACCGCATCTTGAACCAGACGCCGGCCGCGACGGCTATCAGTATCGAAATCGCGAATTCGATCTGATCGGCGTACGCCATTTCCGACGGACTGCCCGACTTCGCCATTTGATACGCACCGACCAAGATGACGAGCAGGAACGCGGCCACAGAACCAAAGAAGAGCAGCGTCGTCGTCGGTTGGACCCGCGCCCGAGTCGTGAACCCGACGCGTTCGGGACGCTGTGCGTTCTTGGACTCCATCCGGAGGTCCTCTTGGGTGCGTTCGATCTGCTCGCGATCGCCGTTCAACGACGATCGGCGCATCCAGAGGAGGTACCCGATCCCGACGACGGCCAGCACCGCAATCGCGGCGATTATCGCACTCCGCACGTCGATCATGCTTCTCCCTCGGTTTCGTCCTCAGTCATGATCGACTCCGTAACGGTTTCGATCCGTTCAGCCGCTTCCGCCGGCGGCTCATCACCGTGACCTGCTGCCGTCGACGGCGACGGCGTCGCGGGGCTGGAGAGGGCGTCACCGGGGCTCTCGAACTCCAGTTCGAGACCGTTGACGGTCTCCAAATCAATCCCCTTGATATCCGCGTTCAGGAGGGTTCGGAGTTGCTCACCGCGGCTCAGGAAGTTCGCGTACCCGCGTTCCCACTCTGAAATGATCTCCTGTAGGACGCTGCAATGGTGTTTCGCCGCGTAGGCGGACAGTTCCGCCTGCAATTCGTCGTCGTCCTCCGATTCGTCGAGGATCCGCTCGAAGGTTTTCTTCGGGTGGTACCGGGCCAGCGGCGGGCACTGTACGCCGTAGTGGGGACAGCCCTTACACCGCTTGGGGAATGCTTCTTCCCCGTCGTCGACGTCGGCATGATCATACATCTTGTGCAACGGGTCGTCCTGTAGTTCCGCCATTTCCGTCTGGACCTTCGTCTGTAAGCTGCCGACGGGGACGTTGTAGGACTCGAGGATCCACTGGGAAATCGCCTTCCACAGCTCCTCGCTGTCGTCGCTCAGGTACCCCTGTTTATCGCGCAGTTCTCGCCGAAGCTCTGCGAGCTCCGATCGCCGTTGCTCGTGGTTCGTATTTGTGTGCGATTTCATGAATTTCGATTATCGGTTTGTGAGCGCCGTTCGATCTTTCAGCGGCCACGGGACAAGTTCATCCGAGTAGTCGTCGACCTCCAGGGGGAACTCTGGAGAACACCCTTTGGGCCACAACAGCACCGCGTCCGTTCCTGGGACGGTCATGCCCCGGTAGTCGTCCTCTGGTTCAAGGGGGAAGTCGCTCGATTCGACGACGTCGGCTGCAACGTAGAGTTGCATCGCCGATTTATTCGGATGACACTTCCCCGTCAGAAACAGCGGTGGGGGTGTCACGGGACTCTCCTCGTCTCTGTGTGGTGTGTTCGGTGCCGGCACCAGCGGTGTCGATTACGGTTGTATCGTTCCATATCGGTCATCGTAGGCGTTATAATCGTTACAACAGGCGAAGTTTGAAGACGTCACTTCTGTTCGTATCCGAAGGGGTTCCACGAACTCGTCTTCCGGCGGAGGTCCGAATCCCGAATCGTCCGGTAATTCGAAAGCCAGAAGAACGAAAACAGGATGAGTAACACCGCACCTGCGAAGTAAAACCCCGTGTATATCGTCACGATCGCCGCGAGGAGCCACATCGTTGCGACGAGTAGGTGAAAGAGGCACTGGAGAGTCGTTGCGTGGCCAGCGTACTGAGTCGAGAGGTAGTATCCGGTGACGATACTGACCGCGATTATGATCAGTGGTTCGAACATCATTTTCTCTGACTCCCTCCGTTGCCTTTGTCCGGCGTTTTCCGGGCCGCTTTGCCCTTGTTGACGCTCAAGACGTACTCTTGTACGAACGGGACGAATAGTACGAGTCCGACGATGAAGGCCGACAGAATAAGCGCGACGTAGAACCCACCGGGGTTCAGCATACTCACCGCGAATATCGTGAGGATAATCACCCCCAGTGCGATATTCTGGAGGCTTACCATGTCACCACCCCGGAGATCGGGACGACCATTCCGAACGGCCAGAAGTCGCCGAGATCGTGGAGCGATCGGCGGAACGATCGGTACTCGGCGATCGCCTTATCCGGTACAGTCGGGTTGGCTTTGAACTCAACTTCGGCGGTCTCGTCGTTGAAATAGAATCGGATTTTCTCACCATCGTCGACCTCCTGGTAGAACACCGGATCGTCGCTGTTCCGATCGACCGGCGCCCATGGCTCAGACTTCGACGTCCGGTAGACAGCGTTCCAATCGTCGATCCGTTGTTCGTCATTCTCGTCATTCACCAGCGGGACCGTCACCGACGGAGAACCGTCTGCTGTGAACGTGTACGTGCGCTTTTCGAGATCGCCATCCCCCAGCCACTCAGAGACTGTCTTGATGATTCCCTCTGCATCGTGCTTTCGGCTATCTCGCCATGCTGGGAGGAGCACCGTCGGCTTCGAGGGAGCGAACAGCACGGTCGAATTCGAGGGCATCACGAACGATATCTCGGTATGGGCCTCCTGTTGGTCGAAGTCGTGGATATCGATCCACTCCGCTTTCGTGTTCCCGTTGTTCGACTCGACGGTGCCAAGATTCGTCGGCGGGAGGATCTCTGCCGAGACCTCCGCAGTGATGTGAACGCAGTATGAATTCGGGTTCTCGGCTTGCAGCCTGTAGAACGCCGAGGTTTCCTCGATTGTCAGGCGCGTATTGTGCTCGACATCCGACGCTGATCCGCTTTGGTTGTACTCCTCGAGCACGGCCTCGTCGGTGAGGAACCCGTCGTGTGAGACCTCTGTCGAACACTGACGCTCCTCTTCGGCAGCCGCCACGCCCGCCGCGCCGATTGGCACGACAACGGAGACCACGAGCGCGATCGCCAACGCGAGTTGGATCGAGCGCGTCATCGACGACCACCCCCTCGCCACGGCAAGATCCGGCACCACAGGCTGTGGACATCCTCGCCGGCGCGGCCGCTCCAGAGGTACTGACCCGTCTGTTTGAACTCTTGGGTCGGGAAGATCACCGCACCCCAGAGGAATACGGCGATCCCCGCGAGAGCCACGATGAACAACAAATCGTGGGTCATCCCGATGAAGATGAATGCACAGAAAATGAACAGGAACAGCACTTTTCCTGTGGCCCGGAAGAGCCACCGTTCGAAGTTCTCGATGCGTGGACCTCCGGTACTGGTTCGACTACGATTCTGTCCTCGAGGTTTTCGTCCTGAATTTGGCATGATTGAATCACTTGCTTTTGCGTCGGGTTCGGTACCCCCGCTTCTCGCGTCCCGAAATCGACCTCGAAACTCGAGATTTGACCGATCGTTTTGCTCTGGAGCCTCGCTTCGTCCGGGTGACGATCAGACTCGTCGCCACAAATCCGACCACGACGAGCAGCGCGATCGGGCCGCCGAGAATCGCGACCAGGATCAGGAACTCGTCGACGAAGAGAACGACGATAATCAGCCAGAAGGCGACTTTGAGCACCGGATTCGGGACGTGCTCGGTTGGAATCCTGCTGCCAACTTCACGGCCGCCGACGCGAACGCGACCGAGCTGCTCCATGAGCCAACCCAGCGGGGAAAAGATCACTGAGCGTTACCTCCGGCGGGTTTTGTAACGCCCGTCGCTTCCTTTCCCGGGCAGTGAAATCGACGGTTTGCGATCCCACGCTGCTGACCCCCAGTCGCTGAACCGGACGATTCCGATGCCGAGGAAGATCCCCCAGAACAGCACGAAACCGATCGTGAGGAATCCCGTGAACAGCGATGTGGCGATCGACCAGCCGATCAGGATGATCGACCCTTCGATTTGATCCTCCGGGGTCTTGCCCGCGATCGCCTTTGGGATCGCATAGATCGTCAGTCGGAGGAGCCATTCCGGAATGAACGTCTCAAGTCGAACTGTACGGACGAACGACCATAATCCGGAGGCGATCTGTCCGACCTGTCTTATAACCGTTACCGGAAACAGAACGACGTCGCGAATCGCAGGCATCGCTATCGCCTCCGTCGACGACGGCCTGTGATTCGGGTAGTCCCGCCCTCAAGGAGCGATCCTGGCGTGCGCAGAATCATCTTCACCGGCCGAACCAACAACGTCCGAACCAGCCACGTCGTAGTCCCCAGAAGTCCACTTACGAGACTCGTGATGAGCCCGATCAGCCACCCGATCGCACCCGTCGATCGCCATCGGGTGCGTCTGGCAGCGGTCTGGATTCGATTCTCGTGGGCCTGGTAGCCGTTATCGGCCTGTTTCTTTGGGTCGTAGAGCTTTCCGTCGCTTCCCCGAACGCGTCGTCGACGTCCATTGCGTCGTTTGCGTGTCATGGGTATCAGATCAGTTGGGAACTGCCTCGTGGTCCATCCAGAGGGTCGATCGGATCTCGCAGGACCCGTCGTCGGGCGAGGTGTTGCCCATCGGGTTTGTGACGTCGCAGTACCGCCCGATGAGTTGTGCCCGCAGCGTCCGATCGATCTCGCGATCGTCGTCGATTCGCTTTGCGAGTTCCTTGGTGAGCGCCGGGAACTCTTTCGCACCGTCCCCGACCACGACCCACTCCTCGTCGACCGTGCGGCCGGTCTCGTCGAACTCTGCTTCCGAGAGCACCGTTACGTCCTCATAAGATCCGTTGTCAACCGATCCGACGAGATACACTGTCTGCGCCTCGCTGTCCGCATGATCGAAGGTGATCCGGTGGGTGTCGTACGCCTTCGACGGACCGGTTTCGGCCGTCAGGAACGCCTCGTACGTCGCGCTGTTCTCAGCTACCGCAGCGGAGAACTCCGATGCGAGCTCAGCGTTCGAGGGGGTATCATCCGAGAGAGGGTTGATGCTAAACCCCGAGTAAAACCGTTGTAACTGGCCATCAAAAATGGCCATCCCCTCGACGATGTAGGTCGGGACGTATCCTTTTGCCTTGTCGACCCACCCGTCACCGCCCTCGTCATCCTCCTCGGTGAGTATTTCGTCGATCGGGTTCGAGTCCGACTTGTGGCTGGCCGCCGCCGGCGACACTGCCGCGACCGAGAGCAACGCGACCACGACCGCGGCGACGGCGATCGGACGTGCGAGGTGCCCCGTCATGACGTCACCTCGCCGACCAGGAGTTCGATCACGGTCTGGCTGTCTTCGCCGAAGCGGAGGCCGTCCCAGTAGCGGCCTTTCAGTTCTTCCACGTACTCACCGTCCGGGAGTTCGTGCTCACCGTCACCCGATTCGTCGATGTACCGACGCCGGAATTCCTGGAGGTCCTCGGTCGCGAGTCGAGCGTGTTTGTCCTCGATCCCGACCTGATAATCAGGATCCTCCGCTTCTCCGATTTCCCACGCGATCGCGGTGAGCTGCTCGGTCGTTTCATCATACTCGGATTGGATCGTCGTCGGAACGTGCTCATCGTCACTGAGCCGATTTACCTCGATCACATCGACCTGAACGGTCGTCGTCCCGAGCGGTTCGACGTCGTACTTGTCGATGAGCCAGTTGCCGTATGCGATCCAGTGCTCCTCGTTAGCGGTGAACTCGTTGCGAATCGAGTCCGCGACGTTCTCGATCGAGGGTTTCCGTGAAAACGGGATTTGTCGGGCACTCCGAAAGCCGCGGAAGAACGCCCAGAAGTCTCCGCCCTCGACATCGAGGCCGTCTGCGAGAATCCCTTGCGGGAGGGACGAACTCTCCGCAGCGGCACTCGTCGCTGCAAAGCCCGACGCCCCGATCGCGGTCAACGCCATTCCCGATGTTCTGAGCACTCGCCGTCTCGAATAGCGGTCAGGTTTTGGTTGTGTCATAGTTCAGAAAATTGAATTGTGGGAATGCGAGTATTTTCACATCACCGCACGGCCCGTTCGGCAGAATATCGGAACCTGATCGAGTTCGGCCATGTACTGTTCAGCCTCTGTGTATGCCTTATCGCGTTCGAGGTCGGTCTCGATCGGCGTCGATCGGCCATCTGGCCCCTGGTAGACAAGTTCCCACGTGCTTGTGGGGCCGTCTGTTCGGAGTTGGACGCGCTCTTCGCCGTCTGCGACTTGTCGGGTCCACGTTTTTCGAAAGAGGTGATCCTCCGATCGGAAAAAGTAGCCGTCGGGGTCGACCCGGCCGGCGGGCTCGAAACTCGTCGGTCGGCAGGCTGCCTCAAGGATGGTTGTGCATGCCTCGCGGAGTCGTCGACGAGTCGATCGATCGCGAGACGTCTTCGGCTGGACACTGCTGTAGCTGTCAGTCGTAGCCATAAGCACTCCCCGTGGAATCGAACCACGGTACGCCGACGGAGCGAAAGATGTATCGGATCGGAAGATGGCCGATCGCGTCAGAACGGCCAGAGATCGCTCAGACTAAACGTGTCGAAGCTCAGGCCGTATGCCTGTCTCCACGAGTAGCCCAGATCGTCTTGGAGTGCTTTGCGATCGAACTTCTCTCCCGCGGTCAGCGAGAGCGAGGCCGTCTCGTCGGTGTCGTCGAAGTCGTCCGACCCGAGGTTAACGTCCATCTGGCCGCCCTCGTGGGCGACGATGTAGGTATCCTTATCCTCGTCGACCTCGTCGCCGGTGATCGTCTCACCGGGTTCGTTGGCGAAGACGTACACGATGCCGTCGCCGACCTCGCTGGTCATGAACATCCCGACGCGATCGCCGTCCTCGCTGTCTTCGAGTTGGTTGTCGATGACCTCGGTCACGTCGGAATCCTCGGAGTAGACCTTGATGTCGGTCTGCGAGCCGGCGATCCCGACGTCATCCTCGATCGTCACGAGCTCGTCGCTGCTCGACAGCGGGTTGAGACTTGACAGTGAGGCTACCCAGCCATCGTCATCGTCGTCGGACAATTCGATGTTCTCGACGATCGAATTGTTCGATGAGTGGATCGTTCGAACGGCGTGGTCGTCGGCGAACGTGATATCGACCGAGAACTCGGTCGCCGCCGTCGTGGTGTCGCCCGAGGCATTCTCGCCCCAGGTGGTGACGTTGACCGTCGTGACTTTACCGGCATCACCGGGCAGCTTTTTGAGCTTGTCATGGCTCATGTTGACCGTCTGGCTCGTCGCCGTTCCGTCGTCGACGGCCGCAGAGATCTCGGCGTAGTCGTGGCCGTCGTATGAGACGTTCATGAACAGCGTCTCGGTCCCGTCGCCGTCGAAGCCGTTCGTACCGTCGTCGGCGTTGATCGAGCGTTCGATGTAGTCAGATGACGATGCGTTGAATCCGGTAACGGTGTCGGTGCCGTCGCCGGCGAGGGTCGTGGTGTCTGCGGCTGCGGTGCCTGCGAACGCTGCCATGCCGCCCGTGACGAGCGCCAGGACGAGAAACAGCGTTGCGACTTTCTTGATGATTGGTCTCATTGGAATGAGGTTCGGATGAAGGGGTTGGTCGGCGATTGGTGCTCGTCGTGTGGTAGGGTTTTATCGGCGGTGGAACCACTGGGGGTGGTGGGATCCCTCCAACTGTGTAGCGGATTGCGTGTCGTGTCATGGTATCAATCCTCGAATCGAAGTTCGTCACGTTCATCGCCAATCGTGAGCCGTCGCACGTAGACGTTTTTCGCGAGCCACGCATCGGTCGTCCCGTCAGCCCACCAGAACGTGCGTCCGTCGCTCTCGTAGAACTCGAATGGGTCCATGACGGCGACATTGGCCGTGTTGTCGTAGCGTCCGTTTCGGTACCACGTTTCTCGTCGATCGAGCCAACTATCGAACTCTGCGAAGCCCTGGACCCAGACACCGTCCTCCAGGCTTGAAGCCTCCATGAAGTGGTTGTGCGGCCGGACTTGCCGGAGGACGACGTGTGTTCGTCGGTCGGCAACGCGATCCTCGATTAACCGGCCCCACTCGCCATCAAGTTCTGCCGCGAGGTGGTGGCCGGCCGTGTAGACGACCTTGTCAACTGTCCCGTCCGAGTTGACGAAGACGATGATCGGCTCGTGATCGAGGTAATGCGTATCCTTGAACTCAATATCCAATCCAAAGAGGTGCTGAAAGATCGATCGCTGGGTGTTCGATCGGATCCAGTAATAGTACGCGTCGACGTCGTGCTCCTCGCTCTCGGCGATCCATCCGTACATCCCCTGCATATCGTGTCTCGCCTGTTGGGACCCGACCACGAGTCGCGGCTGGTAGTTCTCCAAGTCGCCGAGGTCATCGCGAGCAGTGATGTGCTCAGGAAACTCAGGGATACCGTTAGTGTCGTACTTTAGATCGTCGTCGCGATCATCATCGTCCTCGTCCGACCCGAACGGCCACCAGCCAAAGAAGGCGATCGTCCCGCCCGTCTGGAGCACCGATCGACGCGTCATCATCGACATGTCAGAACAACCCAGCGAGTTTTCGGCCCCGCGTCTCCGAATAGGCCTCGTTGATCGTATCCCGAATCTCGGCTTCTTCCGATCGGACGTTGGCCTGTTCTTCCTCGTACTCGTCGCCGTTGAGCGCCGCTTCAAGGTCGAGCAGCCCGTTTTCGGTCTCGGTGTAGCCCGCGTTCGGGATCGGGTACGCACACGTCGTGAGTCGATCAAGGATCGTCTCGTTGTCGTGGCCGTCGGCAGCGAGCACGGCCGCGGCGCCGGCGACCATCGGTGCGGCCATGCTCGTGCCGGTCAGCGTCCCGACCGGTTCGATTTTGATATTCATACCCGGTGCCGCGAGTTGCGGCGTCGCGCCTTCCGATTCGCCGTTCGAGAGGTCGCCGATGCCGCTGTGTGGCCCGACGTTCCCGAAGTACGCGATCTCCGTGTCGTCCCTGTCCTCTGATTCGGGGACGTTCGTCGCGTTGACCGCGAAGCCGTCCTCCGCCGACGCTGGGTGCGCCACGAACGTCGTCGCATAGCGATCGTTGCCGCTCGCGACCACGGGGAAGACGCCCGCCTCCCACGCGTCGGCCAGCGCCGCGGCCAACGCGTCGGACCATTGTGCCGACCCGAGTGACATGCAGAGCACGTCCGAATTGGTCTCGATCGCCAGCTCGACGCCGGCGACGATATCGCCGATCGATCCGCTACCGTCATCGCCGAGTACCTTCGCGATCACCAACTCGGCATCCTGAACGAACCCGGAGTACCGGCCGTCGGCGTTGTTCGCGCCGATACACGCGGACACCCAACTTCCGTGGCCGTCTCCGTCGGCGACCGCACTCGCACCATCCTCACCGACCGTCGGATCGTCGACGCCGGTATAGTCGGTCGAGTCGTCATGAAACCGGAGCGTGCCGTCACCGGCATCGAAGTGTGCGCCGTCGTCAGCACCGGTATCAGCGATCGTCACCCGAGCAGTCGACGTATCGACCGTGTCGAGTACTCCGTCGCCCGCGCGTACGTGTCGGCGCGCGTTCCGGAGATTCGTTTCTGGTGCGTCGCCGTCGAACGCGAGGCCGTCGATACCGTCCGAGACGCTTGTCCGCCCGGTTCGGGCCGCGATCGAGATTCGATCACGTAGCCGAAGATCGTGGCTCACGTCATCTGCACTGCTCGCGAGGCCGTCCGGACCGATCGGTTCCGGGCGCTCGAAGAACGTATTCGCGTCGGCAAATTCGAGGTACGAAAGGTCGTCGAATCCGCCGTCGAAGGTCTCGATGCCGAACTTGCGCGATCGGCCCGCCTCGGACCACGGAACCGTTGCGACGATCATATTGACCGATTTGAGGTCGCGAATCACGTGCCCCTCGTCGGTCGACTCGACCCACTTTCGGAGGTCCGTGCGGTCCTCGGCGCTTTCGTAGCGGAGAGCGAACGACGGGTTGCCTTCAGTGCCGAACGTGTCGAGATCCACGTCGTCAGCGAGTGCCAGCGGTGTCAGTACCTCGGGTGTCGAGAGCCGAATCGGGCCGATGAACGATGGGGTTGTACTTGCGACTGCCGTTGCTCCGATCGTCGATAGGAATTGTCTGCGTTGCATGGAATCACCTCAGGGAAGTGTGCGGCGTCGGTGGACGACCAGGCTGATCCCAATCGCCCCGATCGACATGCCACCGAACGCGGATGGCGTCGCGATCGATCCGATGAACGGGATATCGAATCTCGGGATCCTCGACGCGATGCTGTACTGCGCCGATCGCCACGTATCGGGATCTTCCTCAATCGTGATGGTCGTCGCGCCATCGTCGTTCGTGTACGTCCGGACGATCGCCTTCCCGTTCTCGCGTTTGATGACCTCGCCGTAGCGGCTGCCTCCGTCCCACTTGATCGGCTGGCCAAGCAAGCTCGGCGACCCACGCCACACGTCGGCGTCCTCGGCGATCGAGTCGAGATGGATCACCGCCTCCACGTTCGTGGATATCTGCCGTTCGTCGGTCCCCTCGAGCACAGCGATATCGATCTCGTGCGTGTCGCCGTCCATCACTGCGTCCGGCTTGACGTGGATGCTTCCAGGGATTTCGCCGCCCGGAACGATCGCCCGGACCCGGATTTCATCGCCGTCGACGGCGATCTCCGCGTCATCGAGTCCTTCGCCGGCGATTGCGAACGGACCAGTCGTGCTTTGTTCAGCCCGAACCGTCGGAGGGTCTGACCGACTCTGTTCCAACGCACGCACGCTGAAAGATCGAACGAACGTCGATCCAGTCTCGTCGGTGATCGCCAACCGAATGAAGTGCTTGCCCTTTCCGTTGGTGGAGAATCGTGTGGTGTCGCCGTCGATCGTCGTGTTGAGCTCCTCGCCGTTGGGGCCGAAGACGTCAATCGAGTCGATCCCATCAACGCTGGTGTCTTCACTCGTCCGGAGCGTCATCGAGACGCGCTCGTTGGGACCGGGAGAAAGTGTATTCAGGTCGATCGCCCGAATTCCTGGGATTTCGCCGTCGAATCCAGGATTCACGAACGGGATTCGATCGTCGAGATAGCCCTCATCACTGCCTGCACGGACCCGAAGCGTGTAGGCCGGTGCATCGGTCGCCTGTACCGGGTAGTCTTCGACGACGATCGTGTTGTCGCCGAAAAGTCCCGACTCAACGTGCCAGTACTCCTCGGGGATCGTCTCGACTCCCTGCCCGTTCGCCGGAAGGAGTTCGACGGCGATCGTATCCTCGTCGACGCCGGGAGGTAATGGTGTCTCGCCGGAGAGATGACCGTCCTCAAGATCGATCAAGTTGTCCGGCGAATCCGGCAGCTCGGGCGGCTCGATCTGATCGACGTTCGCGAGTGCGACCTGCATATGGGTCGTCTCAGTCGAGAGTTCGTTCGTACTCAGGCTCTCGGCGTCTTGGATCTCGCCGAACGACGATCGATCGAGGTAGCGACCTTCGGCGCCGGGGACCGTCTCGACGAGCATGCGGTGGTTGGAGTAGATGCGCTCGAGCGTCGATCGCTCCATCTCCTCGAACCGCTGATCATACTCACTCTGGAGGTCCTCTATCGTCTCATTGAGGCGTTGGTCCTCAAGCCAGGCTAGCAGCTCCGAAAGCGACTGCATATCCCCAAGTGGAACCTCCGGCGACCGGTAGACTGTGACCTGGACGTCCTCCGCAGGCGGTTCGACAGTGTTCGGCGTTGGCGATGGGAGATAGAAGGATCCGTTGTAGTTGCCCGCTTGTGCCTCGCGCAGATCGTCGAGTGACGGATCTTCGAGGCCGTCGAGAATCGTGCCGTCGGCTTTCATTGCGCGGACGTCCGCGGTGACCACATCCGACGCAATATCGATCTCGAACTCGCCGTTTTCGTCGGTACGCGCCGTTTCGCGGACGATCGTCTCCTCTTGGAGCATCGACTGGATGCGCTCGGCGCGACCGGTCAGCCGGTTCGCTTCGTCACGAAGGTCGGACTCGAACGCCTGCCACAGCTCGTCCGGATCGCCAACAACGAACGTATATCCACGTTCGGGGTGACCCTCGGGGACGGCCTGATAGACGCCCGGTGGGAGTCGCGTGCGGACGCCATGGTGTTCGTTTTCGCCGGTGATTCTTCCACCCGTGGTGGTCGCGATCACCTCGGTCTCGTACGTGGTCGAGTCGATCGACTCTCCCGTCGGGCCGAGTTGCCGGATCGTGATTTCGCCGTCCGTGGTTGAGCCCGGGAACGAATTGTCGACCTGATTGTCGAACCAGCCGCCGTCTTCGGCGGGATCCCACAGCGAGATCACGACCGTCTGATCCGAGTCGATCTGGAGGCGTGGGTCGTCGACGTTCGAGGAGACCGATGTCGACCAACTCGAGACGCCCCAATCGCTCTCACTGTGAACGAGTGCGTACGTTCCGTCCGCGTCCATGTGGGCGTCGAGATCGTAGTCGGCGTCCCACTGCTCGGGGATCGGATCGGCGAGTTCGTCGCGGAGATCCTCGGCTTGGCGTTTCAGCGATCGGGCGTCATTTTCGTCGAGTGCTGGTTCGGCGATCCCCCATGCTTCGACGGTCGCGTTATCAACTGGGTCGCCGTGTTGATCAACGACGGTTCCGGTGATCGGCTCTGAAAATCCACCTAATCCAATACCATATCCAAACTGATCAAAATGAGCTTCTGCGCCAGAATACAATTCCGGGTCCAAGTTTCCGTCAGGTATCGTCCCATCAGATCCTATATCGTGAGCCTCTCCTGACGAGTTTGGCGACTCCCAGCGGAGCGAAAAGGTATCGTTAGATGGATCAACATTGTTTATCTGGACCGTCACCCATTCGTTGTTGTTAACATTACTGTCAATCACAGTGAATGAACCATCATAGATCTGCAAGTCTCCGCCAACTATAGACACAATGACCCGGGAATCGTCTGTTCCTTCCGGGTGCAATGCAAATCGTGTCTCGGAAGTAGAATGAGAATACATAGTGACAGAAACGTCAATGTCAGTCGCATGAACGGACTGGTTCCTGTAAAATACCTTACCATTGTTGGAGGAGGTCCCCACTTGCAGACTTTTGTCACCTTCATAGGACTGATTCATTGTGACTTCAGAAGGAGCAGTTCCTGTATCCTCCCAATCGCCGCCCGGGGTAGTGCCCGAATCATAGTTCTCGAACCCGTCAGTCACGGAACTGTTTCCAGATGCGGCAACTGCTGTCCCACCGTCCCCGAAGCCAGTGTACGCGATCGACATCACCGGAAGTGAGGCGACCATCAAAAACGCGAGTATGATCGCTCGGAGTTGTCCGCTACACGCCATGGATAGATTGATCGTGCCAGCCAACCGAGACCAGCGGCTGTTCGCGTCGCTCGGGGTTGATTTCCGTGTCATGATGATCGCCTAGGGAAGAACGCGCCGTCGACCGACCACAAGCCCCACACCGACAGTGCCAATCGCCGATGCCACACCGGCAGCCGGGATGATCGCCGATCCAAGGAATGGAATCGAGAAGCTCGGAATCCATTGCGCAAGCCGGTACTGGTTCGATCGGATGAATCCCGGGTCCTCGTCGATCGAGACCGTGATTTGACCGTTGTCGTTCGAGTACGTACGGAGAATTATCTTGCCGTTCTCTCGTTCGACAACCTCGCCATAGCGGTTGCCGCCGTCCCACTCAATTGGGTCGCCCCATGTGCTTGCTTCGCCGCGGAAGAGCGTGGCCTCTTCCGAGAGGCTATCCAGATGGATCACCGTCTCGAGGTTGGTCGAGACCTGTCGTTCCTCGGGACCTGCGAGTACGGCGACATCGATCTCGTACGCCGATCCCGAGAGCGCAGCATCGGGTTTGACGTGGATCGTTCCCGGCGTCTCGTCGCCGGGGACGATCGCCCGTACGCGGACTTTATCACCATCGACAGCGATCTCGGCGTCGTCCACGCCCTCGCCAGCAAGCGCGTAGAGTCCCATCGGGCCGCGTTCGGCACGCACCGTCGGTGGGTCCGATCGGGGTTGCTCCAACGCGCGCACGCTGAACGATTTGACGAATTGCGAGCCCGTGTCGTCGGTGACCGTCGCACGAACGAAGTGCTCGCCCGCACCCTTGGTCGTAAAGCGGGCAGTATCGCCGTCGATCGACGTGTCGACCTGCTCGCCGTCAGGGCCGATCGCCTCGATCGATTCGATCCCGCCGATTCCGGCGTCTTCATCAGCCCGAAACGTCAGACTCACGCGCTCGTCGGGGCCGGGCGAGAGCGTCGACACATCGACTGCGCGGATGTTGGGTACCTCGCCGTCGAACGCGGGGTTCGCGATCGGAAGCGGTGAGTCAAGTAGGCCGTCCTCGCCCGCCCCACGGACGCGCAGTTGGTAGGCTGCGGCGTCCTCGGCTTCGACCGGGTAGTCTTCGACGACGACCGATCGGCCACCAAAGAAGCCGTCCGACTCTACCGACCAATACTCTTCGTCGATGACTTCGACGCCCTCCCCATTAACTGGATGGAGTTCGACGCTAATCGAGTCCTCTTCGACGCCGTCAGGGATTGGATGCTCACCGGAGAGGAGGCCGTCCTCGATATCGAGTAGGTCCTCTGGATCGTCGATCTCCGGCGGGTCGATCTGACCGACGTTCGCGAGCGCGACCTGCATATGCGAGGTCTCCTCGCTCAGTTCGTCCGTAGAAAGGCCCTCCGCGTCTTGGATCGAATCGAAGTCCGATCGATCGAGATAGCGATCCTTGGCGCCGGGGACCGTCTCGACGAGCGTGCGGTGGTCAGCGTAGACGCGTTCGAGAGTCGATCGCTCCATCTCGTCGAATCGTTGATCGTACTCGCTTCGGAGGTCTCCAATTGTCTCGTTGAGCCGCTGTTCATCGAGGAATGCCATCAAGTCGGCGAACGACTCCATATCCGACAGCGGGACTTCGGGTGATCGGTAGACCGTGATTTGCACGTCCTCCGCGGGTGGTTCGACGGTTTTCGGCACCGGATTCGGAAGGTAGAACGACCCGTTGTAGTCGGAGAGTTGGGCGTTCCGGAGGTCATCAAGACCGGGGTTTTCGTCGGTCTCGAGGATCGTACCGTCAGCCTTCATCGCTTTGAGATCCGTGGTCACGGCGTTCGACGGCGCTTCGATCGCGAACTCGCCGTTGGCGTCCGTACGCGCGGTCTCGACCACGAGGCCGTCGTCGGCCAGCAAGTCCTGAATTCGCTCGGTACGCCGAGTGAGCCGATCAGCTTCGTCCCGGAGGTCGTCGTGGAATTCTTGGGCGAGCTCGTCCGGTGAGCCGACAACGAACGTATAGCCGCGCCCGGGATGGTCCTCCGGGACCGCCTGGTAGACTCCTGGTGGGAGGTCGACGCGGACGCCGTGATGTTCGTTTTCGCCGAAGACCCGGCCGCCGGTCGTGGTCGCGATGACCTCTGTTTCATGGGTGGTCGAGTCGATCGGCTCGCCCGTCGGACTCAGTTGCCGGATGGTGATCTCGCCGTCAGTTGTGGAGCCGGGAAACGAATTGTCGACTTGGTTGTCGAACCAGCCGCCGTCCTCGTCAGGGTCCCACAGTGAGATGATGACCGTTTGGTCCGAGTCAACCTGGAGTCTCGGCTCGTCGACGTTCGACGAGGCTGACGTTGACCACGACGAAATGCCCCAGTCATCTTGGGCGTGCACGAGTGCGTACGTCCCGCTCGCGCCCTCCATGTGAGCATCGAGATCATAGTCCTCGTCCCACTGCTCGGGGAGCGGGTTCGTGAGCTCGTCTCGGAGGTCTTTGGCTTGCCGTTCGAGCGATCGGGCGTCCGACTCGTCGAGTGCGGGTTCAGTGATCGAATGAGCCAGAACTGTCGCGTTATCAACTGGGTCGCCGTGTTGATTGGTGACGCGGCCGGTGATTGGGTCTGTCAATTCAACTGACGGACTATACGCTGTTTCAACCGCGTTAATAGGACCAGCATGCCCGGTGAATACCCATTCGTTGCTACCATTGGAAGTGGAAATTGAGTGGAGTTCAGAGTTACCTACAGTATATACACTTCCATCCCCGCTTGCAGCTACATCACTTACCACGTCACCGTGGTCATAAATCCAATTTCGTGATCCGTCAGAGGGGTTTAGCGAGTGAGATTCGTTGTTTCTCGCGGCTGTGTATACTGTTCCGTCCCCTCCAACAGTTAGGCCCTCAACGTTAGACGAGCCGTGACCGTTGTACTTCCATTTGTTAGTACCGTCAGACGCATGGACGGCATGGACTTCGCCATCTATCCCGCCGGAGAAAACCGTCCCATTCCCGTCAGTTGCAACGGACCGGACTGAATACGAGTGTCCACCGTATACCCACTTGCTAGTTCCAGTGTCAGCGTCAATAGCACGGAGCGTGTTGTCCCACGAACCAGAATACACATTTCCGTTACTGTATGCGACTCCCGAAACTGAGCTAGTGTGGCCGGTGTATTCCCAAAGTTTCGATCCATCAGAAGTGTCAAGAGCTATTACATTGCCATTATGCCCACCGGCATAAAGGGTCCCATCACCATTAACAGCGAAATCATATACAGCATTTCCGTCATAGTCAGAGTATACCCACTGTCTCGTACAATCTATAGTGTTTACTGCCTGAATATAACCGCCATATCCACCGATATAAATTGTTTCTCCGTCAGGATGGGCATAAATGGCATCAATCCGGTCTGGTGCCGTATATTCACATTCTACAGATTGGTCACTGGGGTCTATCTTTTTAACAATTCCAGATCCATCACCTGAATAGACGTATTTTGTGTCATCGGTAGATTGAGCGAGTGCCGATCCGGTATGGTTTGATGTGGCTCCGTGGACTCCGCCTGTGAATAAGAGCGGCATCGCGACCGTGCTCGCCACCATGACAATCGCAAGAAACACCATCCGAAACTTTTCGTAGTTGATAGACGGCATGGATGAGCTGATCCCGCCGATCAGCCGAGACCAGCGGCTATTTGCGTCGTTCGGAGTTGATTTTCGTGTCATGAACGAGTTCTCAGCCGTTTCTGACTACCTCGCCGCCCTCAACGCGAATTCCGATCGGCGTCTGACCACGTGCCGATTCGACGGCCATGCGGACAGCATGTTCGAATAGTGTATCGTCTTTGCTCGCGAGCTCCGGTTCACCTTTCCAGCGGTAGACCTGTTCTTTTAGAAGCCGGCGATCGTGCGCGATGTCGGCCTCCTCGAGTCGATTGGAGATCCGAATCGCATGCTCGACAGCTTCTTGTTTTGCGAGTGGTGGTCGCGACCCATCCTGGTCGATAGCGCCACACCGACAGTAGATTTTCTCCGGCGGATTTGCTCGCTTCCATTCGAGCGGGATTTCGACCTTCGCGATCGGATCGTCCGATGATCGGTCGTAGATCGGGCCTTCAATCCGCGGTGGGTGGCAGGTCTCGACGTTCGCTGTCTGCTCTTGGGTTTGACAGAGAACGGTTTCCTGCCCGACGTCAGCCTCTTCGACAGGATCGTAGCCATACTCGCCCTCTGCATAGCGGACTGGGATTGCAACCGTTTCTAGCCGGAACTGGGCGCGGAAACACCGATTGCAGATCGTGTGATCGTGCTCGATCTCTTCCTCGAACACCTCCCCCGGGTTGTGCTCGTAGGATTCGGTAGCCTGTGCTACCGACTCATGGTACTGTTGTGTCGAACTCATAGAGAATCGGATACTCACGCCTAACGTGTCGCCTCTCGGCTATCCCGACCCCCGGACGCTCCTTCACAGGATTATTCGGGAAACGGTGGCTGACGTGAGGTTTTGTCCTTATCCGTACCTACACGCGCGCTTACTTATTGGTTACCCTTACAATCGCGACTTCGTGAGTTTTCGCGTAGATATGCGAGTAGCTAAGAGAATTTGCGAGAATTTGCGAGGTGTCGCGAACTTCTGAAATGCCATAGATTATTGGACTGGCCGTGCCACAATGGGGGTATGGGCGACGAGCCCGACGGTGACGATTCGTCGGAATCAAGACGAATTAGCCTCTCGATGCCAGGGAACACACTCGATCGGTTGCTCGAAGTCGGGCCGGTCGACGACGATATCCAAGATGCGGTAAAGCGAGCGATCTGGAACCAGATTGAGCGAGACGAAGCCGACGAGTACACCGTCGTGAAAAACCGCGAATAGAAGCTCCCCGTGGCCGTGGCAGGGACGGGGGACGGGTAGTGGCTACGCTACGCAACGACGAAAAGGATTTGGGTCAAGCAACTGTCGATCGGTCAAGATCACTCTCGCGTTCCAAGACCCGTCGCGTCAAGTGTGTTCGACCACGATCCCCACCGACGAAGGTAGGGTTTGATCGAATATTCGCCCCGGTGGTTCATTTCAGATTGCGACGGTGGCCGACCAAGATCCATCGCGAGATCGCGAAGCGCCTCAATTAAATCGTCCTCGTCAACTTGGCGTGCCGGCCGGATGTCCTCAGCGATCAGACCCGCTTGCTCCCGAGCGTCGAACCACGATTCGAACCGTCGGAAATACGTCGCTGGGTCGTATTTTCCGTGTTCCTCGACGTCTTCGACTAATACCGGCTGGCCGTGTTCGTCTGCGATCCGTCTAAGATCGGAGAGGAGATCATCCTCAGAAAGATACACGTGGTTTGTGTCGAGACCCGCTGCCCGGAGTGCGTCGTTCCACGATCCCCACCGATTGTAGTACGGTGTCGACGAGTGTGGTCCCTCGTCGTTCATTTCGGTGCGGCTCGGAATCTTCCCCAGCTCGTCGGCGAGCTCGAGAAGGTCCTCGAGATACTCCTCGTCAGACGGCATTTACAGATCCAGTATTCAACTGCTCGACAAACCATCTATCGATACTGATCGCGTCCTCGTGAACGTCAGCGTCGGCCCCGAGCGTCGCAAAGAACGTTGCGAGACTTCGGCGGTAGCGATCCGAGCGATTCGCGTGCTCGATTACATACCGATCGTTCCACTCCCAGTGCTCCGCTCGGTTTTGTACATACACGCGTGCGAAGTCGCTCTGGGCCGCTTTCGAGACGTCGTTGAGGTATTGCGGTGCGATATCGATCGTTTCGTCGTCGGTCGGTGCTTCGAGGCAGACGAGTAAGCGACCGAAGACGGCGCCGTCCTCGCTGATCGAGATTTCAGCACTTCGAGGGCCACTATCCGTTCGGAACGGTTGTGGTTCGAGACCAAGGGTTTCGAGGAGCGCTTCGAGGCGATCGCGATCGGCGTCTGATCGGTACCGGAAGTACGGCGTGAACAAATTGGGCTTGATCGTCCCGAGGGAGCATACCCATGCGACGAGACGGTTGATCGTCTCAAAGTGCTCATTATCTTCGGAAAGTGGGAGCCAGCCGTGTGATTCTGCGGTTTGGATACCCTGGACAGGGCGCGGGATTGAACCATCGAGCCACGGGCGGACGCGACCGCGCGGGAGACTAAGGGCAGAGGCGATCGCCTGTCCGCCCGCGTTGGGCCGACGGCCGCTGTACTCGAGGACGCGCTGGTAGTCTTCGACCGCATCCCACGGATCGCTGTAGGCGCGGCCGCTGTAGGTGCGCGCCAGATCCGGCGGAGCAACGAGAAGGGGAGAATCTGACATAGCAGTAGGTATGAGTCATCGGCCATAACAGTTATTGCTCTGCTCTTTCCGATTCGAAATCGATAGACAGCGGCGCTTCAAGGGGGTGCTGTAACCCTTCTATGCAGGCCTGATTATCAAGTTTGAAAGCCTTTTCAGTCTTCGAGACATTCACGATCCCTTAATTATATATGGAGTCGGGAGACTGGTTGCTATCAGCACCAAAATGCGGGACGGCAGGAAGGTGCGCTCTGGGATGGTGTGAAGCCCCCATTCCTGTGCGCGTCTCGGGCTACCATAGTCCTGGGTATAAGCTTTCCTACCGTTCAGTGGTGCTATGAGAAATCATGCTAGACAAAATTGGCCCGAAGCTGATCGGTAACGAGGAAGAACGCGCAGTGTCACCTGTCATAGGTGTCATATTGATGGTAGCTATCACTGTCATTTTGGCCGCTGTGATAGCCGCATTCGTGCTCGATCTGGGTAGCAACATGGGCGGCGAACCAGTTAATGCAGGCGTCTCTGTTGAAGGTGACGGAACTCCTACGGTCGAAGTCACCGTGAACAATCTCGGGAACGCTGACGGTGTTGCTGTTGTCGACAGTTCCGGTGCAGTCACGGATGTAGCCACTTCAACTGGCACAACGATAACTGTGAACCCAGGTACTGACAGTAGCTACACTGTCCATGCGTATAGGACCACTGGAAGTGTCAGTTCTGGGAGTTCCCTTGACTCACAGGTGTCCGATAGTACCAGCATCGCTGACTTCGATACGACGGCGCCGTAGTGACAATAAGGTCGGCAAATTAAGCTGACTTTTTGTTCCATTCTTTTGAATCGAGGAGATTGGCTCTTAATCGGTCGACCGATCGATCACGCTCGCACCACTCAGAATCAACCGCGATTGGCCGGCGCCGTCGACGGATGCCGCGATCGTCCCACGGGCGAGCCAGCACGGGCGCGACGTCTCAGAATGTAGCTCACCGCGGGCGCAACTCGCACAGCGCGTCGTGACGACGTCGACCTCGGTGCCGTCGATCAGCACCAGGACTTCGACGCGGTGGTTCGGACGCAGGCACGCCAAACATCGATCGCAGTGCGCGAGTCGGCCGGGCCCGATCAGAATTCCGCTCACGAGTGCGTCCTTGAGTGTGATTTTCATCGAGGGTCCTCCTGAAACCATTTCTGTGCGTCGGGAGAACTCGTCCGATCGACGCTTCAACCCTACAACGATCCTGCTGAAACCCCGTAGTGCTCGAGGATGTCCTCGACGTATTTGATGCTTCAACCCTACAAAGGCCCTGCTGAAACACCCAATTCGGGTTGGATGAAGGTATCAATTAGATCGCTTCAACCCTACAAGGGTCCTGCTGAAACTGCCACGGCTGAACGGTTCCGTCGTCATCCTCCGTGCTTCAACCCTACAAAGGTCCTGCTGAAACGCTACTGTCTTCGAGACCGATGTCCGTGACGTTCACGCTTCAACCCTACAAAGGTCCTGCTGAAACTGTGACTCAGATCCATGGCTCTTCTACCTCCATTCTGCTTCAACCCTACAAAGGTCCTGCTGAAACCGATCTCGAATCGCGGGGGGATCTCCATCAAAATGCGCTTCAACCCTACAAAGGTCCTGCTGAAACCGGGCGTGCGGCCAGGCCCACAAGTTGGATCAGTGCTTCAACCCTACAAAGGTCCTGCTGAAACCAGCGGTCGCGGCGACGATCGGTCCAACTCAGTAGCGCTTCAACCCTACAAAGGTCCTGCTGAAACCGGGTATTGCTCGATGTCCGCCGAAACCTCGATACCGCTTCAACCCTACAAAGGTCCTGCTGAAACCCCCAGGTTCAGGCTCTATGCCTTGATGGTTCCACGCTTCAACCCTACAGAGGTCCTGCTGAAACTCCTCGTCGTCCTCCCAGATCTCGATCTCGCGCCAGCTTCAACCCTACAAAGGTCCTGCTGAAACTCCGTTGGCGAGCGCCCGCCGCAGGTCCTCGATCGAGCTTCAACCCTACAAAGGTCCTGCTGAAACGTGGATCGAAGCGATCGTAACGATCGTCGTATCACACGCTTCAACCCTACAAAGGTCCTGCTGAAACGATCGCGAAGGCGAAGGCGGACAACTACTACGGCCCGCTTCAACCCTACAAAGGTCCTGCTGAAACGGTTCTCCCCGTGATTGCCGGGTTGACAGACAACCTGCTTCAACCCTACAAAGGTCCTGCTGAAACGCGATCGTCTACAGCCATGATTCGAACCTCTTGATGCTTCAACCCTACAAAGGTCCTGCTGAAACGCTGACGAATATCGAGCTGCCCTTCGGCACCTCACCGCTTCAACCCTACAAAGGTCCTGCTGAAACTCTCCTCTCCGGATGACCCGGTCGATCCCTCCGTGTAGCTTCAACCCTACAAAGGTCCTGCTGAAACGAGGTTCCATCGCCACGGCGCCGAGTCGTCCGGATCGCTTCAACCCTACAAAGGTCCTGCTGAAACTCCGATGTCACAATAGGCAACGAATATGTCGGAGATGCTTCAACCCTACAAAGGTCCTGCTGAAACTCCGATGTCACAATAGGCAACGAATATGTCGGAGATGCTTCAACCCTACAAAGGTCCTGCTGAAACTCATCTTCGGCTCGGTTCATGGCCTCCCTCGCTTCGCTTCAACCCTACAAAGGTCCTGCTGAAACTCTCTACAGCTTGGGTCGCTTTACTTGCTAATTCTTCGCTTCAACCCTACAAAGGTCCTGCTGAAACGCGTCAGATGACGGACTGGTCGCGATACCTCGCGCTTCAACCCTACAAAGGTCCTGCTGAAACACCGACGACTACGGCGAGGTGCGGGCCAACTGGCAGCTTCAACCCTACAAAGGTCCTGCTGAAACCGTCTTCGGAGGTGTCCGCTGATGCCTTGCGGGTACTGCTTCAACCCTACAAAGGTCCTGCTGAAACCAGATCGGCCTCTAGTTTTGCATCCGGATCTTGTGCTTCAACCCTACAAAGGTCCTGCTGAAACATGCTGGGTGGCCCCCCCGGTAGCGGGACAACCACCGCTTCAACCCTACAAAGGTCCTGCTGAAACGAGGCGATCGAGGAACTTCGAGATCGCGCACTCGTGCTTCAACCCTACAAAGGTCCTGCTGAAACCGTCGGATGTGACCAGACAGCGGAGACTTCGACGAAGCTTCAACCCTACAAAGGTCCTGCTGAAACGAGCCGGCCGTCGTTGCCGGCCGTCTGCGAGTAGAGCGCTTCAACCCTACAAAGGTCCTGCTGAAACGACGAGCATAGCCGCCTTCTCCGCCGCGTACTCCTTGCTTCAACCCTACAAAGGTCCTGCTGAAACGCCTGAAACTTGGGATGAATTAATAGAATATTTGCGCTTCAACCCTACAAAGGTCCTGCTGAAACCGGGCAGGTGCACGACTCCGTCTGCAGGTCGACGGTGCTTCAACCCTACAAAGGTCCTGCTGAAACTGGGACGGTCTGACGTCCGCCGGGTCGAAAGGGGCGCTTCAACCCTACAAAGGTCCTGCTGAAACTAGGTAAGTGTCCGTTGATGCCGCCTGTCAACGCGCTTCAACCCTACAAAGGTCCTGCTGAAACGGCCGTTAGTGGGTCATCTTCGTACTCCGTTCCGTTGCTTCAACCCTACAAAGGTCCTGCTGAAACAAGGAATTGGTTGGCACTTGTTCCTACGGGTCGAGCTTCAACCCTACAAAGGTCCTGCTGAAACCTCGGACGTCCTTCTCCTCGTCGTCGCCCGTGGTGCTTCAACCCTACAAAGGTCCTGCTGAAACGAATAATTTTGTATCCGTGTGTCGTCTCTCATCTTGCTTCAACCCTACAAAGGTCCTGCTGAAACGAGCGGCGCAGTGCACTCTGGACACTGATCGCCCTCGCTTCAACCCTACAAAGGTCCTGCTGAAACCTCGCGAGCGAGTCGAGGGAGACCTCATCAAAGTCAAGCTTCAACCCTACAAAGGTCCTGCTGAAACCGACCGCCTCGCGGGTCTCCTGGCGAGAGAGTTTGCTTCAACCCTACAAAGGTCCTGCTGAAACCTCTATGGGTAGATGGCACGTCGCTCCATGGCTCTTGCTTCAACCCTACAAAGGTCCTGCTGAAACCAGAAGGGTTCAATTCCTTTCTACTCCCTTTATGGTGCTTCAACCCTACAAAGGTCCTGCTGAAACCGTTATTGTTGCCGTTACGTGGTTGCCGCTTATCGCTTCAACCCTACAAAGGTCCTGCTGAAACCTGTGTACCGAGTGTGAGAACCGAATCCGGTCTAAGACGCTTCAACCCTACAAAGGTCCTGCTGAAACTGTCATCTTCGGCTCGGTTCATGGCCTCCCTTGCTTCGCTTCAACCCTACAAAGGTCCTGCTGAAACTCGCTGAACGAACTCGGAGGGGATCCCTGATGAGCTTCAACCCTACAAAGGTCCTGCTGAAACCAGCATTTCGTTGGTTTCGTCAAACTCATCCATGCTTCAACCCTACAAAGGTCCTGCTGAAACTCTCGGCACTGCCAGAGCGCGAGATCATCATCCCACGCTTCAACCCTACAAAGGTCCTGCTGAAACACAGTAGAGTCGCCCGATATCGGCCGCGAGAGCGCTTGCTTCAACCCTACAAAGGTCCTGCTGAAACCCGGTAAAGCCCACGGGCGGCATGCGCGTCCTCGTCGCTTCAACCCTACAAAGGTCCTGCTGAAACCGTCGTCATTCGCCCTCCCCCGAATGGTCAGGATGCAGCTTCAACCCTACAAAGGTCCTGCTGAAACGCGACGTACCGCGAGATCTCGGGACGCGAGAACTCGCTTCAACCCTACAAAGGTCCTGCTGAAACCATCCGGAGTAACGGCCACATAGGGTTTAATACTCCTGATTCTGAGGACCGACTATCGTCGACCAGCAATTGTGTGAGACAGGCGGGGGATCGACGAAATTAGGTGAATCGCTGCCCTGGTTCTTCCGCATCACCGAGAACTGTACATTCGACTGCTGCAGAGACCTCAGCTTGGAAAATATAGATCGAATCGTCAGACTTGAGTTGGTCTTCAATTTCGTGGATGATCGTCACGAGTTGTCCTTTGGTAATATCTCCGTGGAACACGGAATATTGGATGTGCTCGAGGTGCTTTCGGAGGAGTTTTCGGTATATTCCGGTCCGATCGGCTGGCACGTCATAGGTGATGAGAACGAACATCGTTACCACCACCGTTCAGTTGGCCGGTATGGCTCTCCAGTCAGGATGTGTTTTTTGAGCGAGTACACGTCGGTCTGAACGAGGGTCTTGTAGCTCACGTTTCGATTCAAGCGCGGATGGGCGACCGTTTCGTCGAGCGTTTCCTCGTAGGCTTCCAGCACGGTGAGTCTGCCGCCTTCATTTAGGAGACACCCCTCAAGCTCCCGTTCAAAGTCGTCGAGATTGAGCTGGCGACGGTTGACGAGTCGAAAGAGGACTCGGTCAGCGAGTATCGGTTTGAAGATATCCGCGATGTCGAGCGAGAGGGTGAACCGACGGTCACCGGGTTCGTGGACGTAACCGATCGTTGGATCCAGTGCCGTCTTTCTGATTGCGGAGACACAGGTGGTATACACCATCGCGTTGAGAAACGAAATGAGCGCGTTCGTTTCGTTGGACGGAGGGTTATACTCTCGTCGGGAGAGTTCGAACGGGTCTCGGAGAACGTCGTCGAAACAGCCGTAGTATGCTTTGCGGGCAGTTGCCTCGGCACCGCGGAGCTCTTGGATGTCAGCGATGTCTGCGACGAGTTCTTGTTGTTGCTCTATCCGCTCGATTGCGTCGCCGAACTCGTGATCCCGCGTATCGTAGTATTTCAGGTTTGAACGCATATTATGCATACTGGCCTGGATCATCGACCTGGCGATCGGCATCCGTCGATCCTGATCATCGTAGGCTCTGACTTGTTCGACGACGGTGTTTCCCGACTGGTGTTGTCGTTTTGGAAGATAAGAACCCTTATAATAGTCGTTCCAGCCGAAGACGTGCACGGTCGTCCCGTAATCGTTTAGGAGACCGAGTGTACGAGTGTTGAAATCGATCTGTCCGTGGAGGTATAGCGTTCCAACGCTTTCGACTGGAAGGTGTTTCATCTCACCGGCGAGAGTGTCGATTCGCAAAGTGTCTTCACTACGCGACAGTTTGCCATCGGCGAAGATGTGGTGGTTATCTTGAGGCATGATTATAGCCAGCAAATGTCCTGATACAGACATGAGTGGCAGTACGGTTTCTTTTCGAGGTCCGGTGGACTATCGGCCTCGACAGTATCGATGATTCCCCGAAGTGTTTCCTCGACCTCCAGTGCGGTGTCCTCGGTCAGTGCGATCGATTCTCGCGACCGCTCCTTGGGATACGCCAATACACCGGATTTCTCTACTTCGTGAATCCGGTCGAGATACCAGAGGTAGTACAGCAGTTGCATTCGAGGCGGTTCTTCGAGCGCTGAGGAGACTTTTACCTCCATCACATCGCCGTCGTCAAGGAGATCCAGCGAGATGCGGCCGTCAATGGAAAATGAGCGACGCTTGTTTCGGTAGCTATGTTCGTCAACATAGCTTCCGCGTCGGATGTTCGCTGCACCGCGATCGATATCGATACCGCGAGACATGAACCAGAGTTCGCGTCTACAGACGTGATAGTACTGGACCATCAAGCCGGTAATTCGAACTGACGGCTCGCGATGTGGCGATCGTTCGCGTTCGATCAGGTTGTCGATCCGCTCGGAATCGGAGTAACTGAGTTCATCGGTCATATCGTGAATCTCCCTCCGACTGTGCTGTCATCGTCGGCAACGAATCCGCCACCATCGAGATCGTACGAGCCACCACCGTCTCGAGCAACGTCGAACGCGAGGACGTGTACGCCCTCCGGATTGCCGCGGTCTTTTCGATCGGCGCGTGGCACGCTCGTAAGCGCTTCGTCGGCGTCTCGAGCCGGCACCGACAACCGCAGATCGGCAGCCGACTGTAGAAGCTCGTATGCCCTGGGCGTATTTCCGGCCGCAAAGGCGTCACCGATGTCCTCGAGCAGCCGACGTTCGGTAGCCGTTACCGCGACGAGTACGTCGACGGTCGGGTAATCCTGCTGAATGAGCGACGTCCGTCCGAGCGCCATTGCCTCGAAATCGTCGATGTAGGTCCGTAACTGCTGGCTCGCGACAGACTGTTCCTGTAGCGCATCGAAATACGCCGGCACTGCGTTTCGGGTCAAATGCAGTTCGTCGATATCGCTGCTTGACGGCAGCTCTTCACGGAGCGTTTCGGCGACGATCGACAGGTGTTCACCGACATCGTTCTGGTAGACACACGCGGCAGGGGTTCGGTCGATTCCAGCATTGGGTGCGTCTGGGTCCGCCAGCAGCCAAATCGTGACTGTCCCGCCTTCGAGCCCCCATTCGAACGAACGGTTACAGCGACCGGCAGCCTGGACAATGCTATCTAACGGCGCAATATCTCTGAAGACCTGTCCGAAGCTTAGGTCGACGCCAGCTTCGACGGCTTGGGTCGAGACGAGAACGAACGGCGTCTTGGTTGCTGTTAGCACATCGGCCAGTCGAATGAGGACACGACGGTCGCGCGGTCGGTACCGAGAGTTGAACGTTGCGACGGCCAGCGACGGCCGGATGTGGTCGTCCCACTCCCACCGAAGGTCGGTGACTGACTCATTTTCGCCACGAGTGTCCTCGTCTACCACGGTGAGTCCGAGTCGCTCAAGCGTTCGATGTGCGAGAGTGTCGGGGTCGGTAAAGAGCGTGTCGGGATCGGCATTGAACTCGTCGTAGTCGTCGCCTCTGCAGCGACTGGTAACGTCGATCGAAGTGCGTTCGAGGACCTCTTCGTACACTTTGCCGACGTGAACGGCGTTTCTGGGTGCGGCCTCGGTTACAGTTTCGGTGAGTCGCCGTGAACTGGCAATCGTGTTGCAGACTGCCAGCGCGGATCGTGGTGGCTCGTCTTCGGTGAGCCCATTGGTCGTCACCGCAGTAACAATCCTGTTACCAGCAGTTTCGTGATCGACGGGTGTCGTCTCGGCTTCCGGATCGCCAAGTGCCCAAACGGAATCGTCGACCGTGTATCGAACCCGTTTTGCCGCTTCGTAGTACGCTTTCGTATCCTCGAGCAATTCGACGGTTTCACAGTCGTCGCTCGCTTCGAACAGTGCTGGCTGGGTGGCCGTCATCGCGATGAGCGTCGCATCGAACTCGTCCGATAGTGTCCGAGCGAGACGCGGAACTGCGGCCCACCACCGCTTTGGAAGTGCCTGTGGCTCGTCAAGGATGATCACCGCGTCCTGCAGTGCGGAGAGTTTGAGGCTGGCACTGTTCGTCGGGCCGGCAAGGCTCTCGAACAATTGGACGAACGTCGTCAGGACCGTTCCCGAGCGCCAGCTCTCGCCGAGCAGCGCATCGTTGCGTGTTCCCTGATCCGTTTCGGGATCACCGTCTGTGCCGCGTTCGGTATCAACCTGCGTTACTGTCTCGCTGAGGTAGTGATGGACGGTAAACGCGTGTCCATGCGGATCGGCGTTCCAGAGTTCCGGGTCCTCGAATAGCTCTCGCGTCTGTTCAATGATCGACGTAAAGGGGAGCGCGTAGATCACTGTCGGCTTCTCCTCTAGACCGCGCCGCTCTTGGATTTCGTCTCGAAGCGTAAACGCCGTTGTGATCCCCGAAAACGTCTTTCCGAGCCCGGTCGGAAGAGTTAATCGCCCCACATCCGCGTCAGTCCTTAGGAGTCGATCGACTGTGTTCGTTCGTGCCTCCTCGCGTGCGGCTTCCCGTCGCTCGTTCAATTCTTGTTCGAGTTTGCTGTCGGCCTCTAGGCGCTCAACATAGTTATCGAGTGGCTTAAGAGAAAGCGGCTCTCGCCGCAGATTCGACTTGGGAACGTCGCCTGCGCTCGTTTTATCCGCGAGCGTCAGCGCTCCGAAGTAGCGGATCGCTCTGTCGTACGTCGTGTCGGGAAATCGGTTCGGATCCGCACTTCGATTCAGACCGAAACCGACGCTCTCGGCGACATCGTCTGCGACCGACTCGAGGAGCGATCCGTCTCGCATCTCGTCTCGGAACCGATTCCACGTCGTCCGATCTGAGCCTGCTTCGGTCAGAAACTCGTTCGCTGCCTGCGCGTGAGGTGTCGCATCGTCGATCGTTTCAACCTGTGAAACGGCCCACGCTTTCGGCGGCTCGCCGCTGTCGACTTCGTTGTAGTAGATATCTTTGATGACATGCGTAGCCAGGTCCGGCAGTACACCATGGTGTCTCGAGACCGTCGCGAAGGCAGCGAGAGCGTCGCGTTGCTCACCGCCGAGTTCGTTGATGACCCAGTAAGTGGCGAACGCACTCAAACGTGCGTGATACGTGAGTTGTTGCGGTCCAACGTGTGTTCGATCGGGGTGTATATAATCCTGAAACGCTGGCGTTACCTTCCCGAAGTCGTGAAGTCGGCCGATGACCCTAGCGACGGTCCGCTCCGAACAGCACCCGTCCTCTCTGAACCGCCCTACACGGAGCATTCGCGATGCGACCTCTGCGAGATGGTTCTCGAGGAGGAAGTCGTCGCCGTCACGCGGATGCGAAATAATCGTTTCGTATTCCATGATTCGGAAACCGTCCGTAGTGATCACTCGAAGACGACAGTTCGGTCGCCGACCGTGGTCGGGGTCACCGACTCCGGACGGAGTTCGAGTTCCCCGTCGGAAAACGCGTAGTCGATAAATCCAGTCGTCCGGCGGCCACCGTCGTAAGCCTCCATGTAAGCCGGGACGCGCTCGACGTCGCAACGAACGTCCGGCTGTAAGACGACATCGTCGACGCCGTCCGGAACGGCGCTGTCGACCGCCACGGTTCCGTCGGTCGTTACGGTGTCCGTTTCGAATTCGACCTCGCCGTTTTCGCCGGTCTCGATCCAGGCGAGGTGTTCCGAGAGTCCCATCGACGGCGGATAGTACGACGTTCCAGTCTCGAGACGGTGTTTCAGAACGCCGTAGAAACGTTCGTCTTCGACAGCGACGTCGATGCGGTACGCTGGATCGATGAGGAGTTCATAGCTGTGGATCTGACGATTGTCGGTGCTGTCGGGATACTTGACTTTGATCGTCTTCCGACCGGTACCGCCGGCATCGACCATCGTCTCTCCGGGATGCGTACCGAGACCGAGCGTCGGTTGCGTTACCGTTCGGACGGTATCGATCGGCGTGATCGCAATCGCCGAACTGTCCGGCGCGAAGACATCGTAGTAGCCGTCCCGTCGAACGCCAGCGATTGCCGCCAGTATTCCCGCGACCGTCGTACGAGGTGGAATCCGGTAGGTCTGTTTAGTAACCGTTCTGTCTATTCTCCGGAAGTGTCCCCAGTCGCTTCGGAGTACGAACGAGAGACACTTCGACGGTATTCCCTCCTCGATTGTCGGCGGATCGACTCTCTCGAGTCCGTCCGGAACTGCTGCCTCGCTTTCGGTGTCTCGTGTAGCCATCGGTTCACTCCGCTGGAAGCGTCCGGTCGAACTCGTCGTAGACGTCGATTTCGTGAACGGGAACGCCGTGCTCGTTGAGCGCCAGCGCAATCTCGTCGGCAGTTTCGATCTCGGTCCCGTCACAAGTTACGCTCAGTCGGCTGCTTCCGGCAACGTGAACCGTTTCGAGGTGTCCGGCGGCCGCGACGCGTGCGAGCGTCTCGACGAGGTTCGTCACGTCGAGACAGACGTCTCGAACCGACCGCAACTCCCCGTCTGGCTTCGATTTCTCGTCGTCGATCTTGAGGTCGTTGTGGAGGTCGCCAACGTGGTAGCCATCAGTCGCGTACTCGGCGCGGACGTACAACCGCGGCTCCTGTCCGACCTTGCTTCGGGAGATCGTCTGGTTCTTCAGCGCGCGCCAGCAGAGCGTATCGAGCCGTTCGACGTCGGCACTACTCAGCGCGGTGTCCGTCGCTCCGTGTTCGTCGACCAGACCGTGGAAGGGGAAGATTCCATACTTGATCCGATGGTCGTCGAGCCCGAACCCGCCCTGTTCCTTGTCGTCCTGCGTCGCGATGACGCTGGTCAGCATGCTGGTCTCCTCGTTGGTTTCGACGGCGTTGAGCGAGCGAGCCGGCGAGAACTGGACGGGACCGGTGAACTGACTCGGAAACTGCTCTTTGACTGCTTGATAGAGATCATCCTCGGGGTCTTTGTTGAACGACAGCGTCGCACCGAAGTAGCGAACGTCGGTCGCTCGCTCGAGAAACTCCGATTCGATGTCGTTGAGTCCATTGAGGTCGTCGACTGACTCAACGTTCTCGAACAGGTCGATCGCCAGTGCGGCACGGACGTCGGCTCCGTCTCCCGTCTTTTTGACGAAGATCGGATGTTCGTCAGACTCTAGTTGGTCGCGCAGGTAGCGTTTGAGCCGAACGTCGGTGATAGCGGCCTGTTGAGTAACCTGATCGATTCGCGGCCGGTTCTCTCCCATCGGATTGCCGTTGGGGTTGCAGTCCTGTGCGTCGGTGACGAAGACGATTTCGGAGCGGTTCGTGACGGATTCGGCGTCGGTTTCAGACATGGGTTGATCGGTGGTCGGCTGGTAGTCGTTTAGCGTTCTATGCGGCATCGGCCGGTTTCGGATCGGTCGCATCGATCGCCTCTCCGAGTTCGTACGCCCGGGCATCGGCACGCTGGCCGTAGGTGATCCCGAGCGCGTAGAAGAACCGGACGTCTCGCAGGGAGAGGTCCCAGTCGTCTGGATGTAAGAGGACGTCAGTCTCTCGATCTAATACCTCCGGGAAGAGCGTCTCGGTGGCCCAGTCGACGTCCTTGGCGTACACTTTGCTCTTATGAACGAGGTCGGGCCAGACGGTGACGAGCTTGTCGAGTGTTATCCGGTCGGGCGGGTACTGATCGACCACTGTCCGATTCATGTTTCGCGTGTTCGTCTGATGGTGGCTCACCATTCCGACGAGTACACCAATCAGGAACGCGCTCTGTCGGTCTGGATTTGCCGCGAGCGAATCACGGCCCTCAATAAAGTTCTCGAGTCGGTATCTTCTCACGTCGATGCGTGTCGGGTCGCCGTTCTCGGCGATGTCGTCTCTCGTTGGTATCTTGTCTGTCATTGCGTTGGATGGTGTTTCGAGATCGCCATACTCGGAGCTGCCATCGAGTAGCCCAGCTTGGGCTAACGCCTCGAGTTGCGCGAACTGTGTTTTGATCTGTTTTGTCGGAAGCCGACGGTCGTCCTGCTCGTACTCCTGCTCAATTCGGTCAACGTAGGCCTTGAGTAGTCGTTCGACTGGAACCGATTCGCCCGTCAACAGGGCGTAGGTAAGCCACTCAGCCATGTCGTCGGCCATCGCGCCGTCGTCGCCTGCCATCTTGGGCATTGTTCCCCAGGCGTATCGACCACTGACAATAGCGTTGACCACGTCGGTCGCGCCCGTCCCCTCAGTGATCGGCTGCCAGTTCTCCACGAACTCGAGGCCGCCGAGCCCGTTCGTTCCGAACGCGTTCGTGTCGTGGAGAACTGTTTCGTGTGCCTCCCCGATCCGCTTGGGCCAGTACAGCGAGACGTCCGGCACCTCGTGGAGGACGTTGATGTCGCCGCTGTCGTTTCGCAACGAGATCACGTAAAACCGGAGCTGCTCCGCCAGTTCCGGATCGCCAGCCATCTCTACGCTCCACTCGAGTTGGTACATCTGGTGACGGTCAGATTCCTCGAATTCGGATGCTTCTAGGCTGTCGATAGCATTGTACAGCGCATCCGCTTTCCGGTCATCCATCTCGAGGAAGTACGGCAGGGTGTAGACTCTGAGCCCATTGCGGGTAGTCCGGCAGGCATCGATGAGGGATGCACCGGATTGGATTAGAAGTGCGGCGTTCGATGATACCGGGTGATCTCGCCATGATTCTTTTCGCTGTATGTCGTCGAACTTCTCGGCGTGTTGAATGGTAAACAATTCGAGGGGATCTTCGGTGGTTCCGAATACCTTCTGCCGATCACCGGTCACCATGCATGCACTCTCTCCGCGGGAGAATACGCCATCTGGCAAATTCTTGTTCGCTAACTTTGAATCCTTCCTAGCCTTCATCCCGGCATTGAGAACGTGTACGTCTGCTGGATAGAACCACTCTGGTTCATTCCCATCCGGTTCGTTCTCTAATTCTTCTGGATCGATCTTAAGTCGAACAGTAACGACAACTCGTTCTTCGTCAGTGTAGCGTTCTTCGACTAATTTTCGAATGTGGTCTTGTACGTCGTTATCCCCACCTAATTCCTGCAGGATTTTAATCACCCAACCATCGGGGTGATTTTCTGCAATAGCACCAACTGCTGGTTCACTTCCAGTTCCGTCCGTCCATTGGTTTAAACAGCTGATACAGTAACCAGCAGTTTGTTGGGCATCAGATCCTCCTTTAGCCCCCCTCCATGTAATACCGTTGTCTGGTCCTTTCCAGCGATAATATGCGTATCCTAACTGATCTACCTTTTCTGGCGTAAGGAAATCTACAGTGATATCAATATCATCAACTGTAATCGTATCGCTCGTCATGTCGACATCGACGCTGATCAGGTAGCGCTGCTTCTCGCCGGGGTCGTTCGTCGTGAACCCCTCGAGTTCGCCTGGCGTGTAGTAGAGCCCGAACTCCTCGCCCATCTTGCCGCCAACTGTGTCCCCGTCCGCAGCCTCAGCTAGTGCTCCGTAGAGCGCCTGAACTCGCCGGAGTGACGTGATCAGGCCCGGCGGACGATACTGCTCAAGCGTCTCCGCATCGAGTCCGCTCATTCCGCTTTCCCTTGCCGATCGCTCGTCTCGAGTGCAGCCTCTCCGGCGGGAACCACCGAATCCTCATCGATGTTGAGGAAGCCGAATCCGAGGGTATTACGCTCGCCGATGCCGGAATCAAGTGCGAGGTTGAGATGTCGACGGTGGTGGTCATCCTGAACTTCGTATCCGAACCGCCACTTGCTCAGGATATAGGTCATCTCGACACCCTGCGTAACCGTCACCGGTAGCGCAAAGGTTTTGATGAGTTCGTAGCTGTCGAACAATTCCTCGGGCCGATCGCTTGGTCCCGGAAGATCGTCCGGACAGAACAGATCGTGTTTCTGGTCCAGGTTGTTCTCAAGTTGCGTCTTCAGCGGCTCAAGGGTATGTTCGGGTTCCCAGAACGTTGGGTTCTCGCCGTCGGTTTCGATCCCGTACTCCTCGCACTTCCAGGGAGGGATCCGAACGAGGACGCCAGTACCGGTCTCAAGGACGCCCCGTGTCCCTGGTTCTCCAACGTCTGGTGCCAGTAGCGATATATCCGTTACCTCGAAGGGCATTTCGCCGATATTTAGTTCGCGCTGTTCGTCCAGATTTTCAGCTATGACTCCGAGTAACCTCCGTTCTGGGGATGCGACAAGCAATGTCCGTTCATCTTCTTCTCGCATATCTCGAGGAGGAAATGGGTTCGAGAAACACAGTCCGGATGGTTGTCCTTCGTCATGACGGTCGTCAAATGGTGTATCCCCAAGAGCCCCCCACATCCGCCCCCTGAGCTTGTGATGGTAGGCATTATCGTAGGAAGAGTCTGCACGCGCCTGCAACCGCGTCAGCAATCTCATCGTCTGCCACCACTGTCTTGAATGCTGATGTGTGTCGGCACGATCCGTTAATTATACGCTTATGACATATACTTAACGACCCAGTCACAGTGCTCAAACGCGATCGGGACGAGCACGCTGCTGTCTGATTGTTGCTTCAACCCCTTCGTGGATCTTAGCTGAAACTGCGTGCTGACGCCGGTTAGCACGCTTCGATCATACGAGAGTCTTGCTTAAATCCAGTGCGACGGCCGTCAGCCGATCACAGCGGCGTGGTGCTAGAGAGCCAGACTCAGGATCGACTACCCCTTTCTTTCGCGATCGCACAAACCGAGTAGCTGATCGGCCCTTATCTGTCAGCCCGATCGATCACTGACGCACCACTTAGAATCAACCGCGATCGGCCAGCGACATCCACCGAGGCCACGATCGTCCCGCGGGCGAGCCAGCAGGGCCGATCCGTCTCCGGCGCGAGCTCACCTCGTGACATGATCGGCACCGAATCGTGACGACGTCGACCTCGGTCGCGTCGATCAGCACCAGGACTTCGACGCGATGGTTCGGTCGCGGGCAGGTACCACAGCGATCGCAACGTGCACGCTGACCGGGACCGATTGGAATCCCGCTGATGAGCGCGTCCTCGAGCGCGATCGTCATCGGTCCCGGTTCTCTCCGATCCGGGGTTCGTCCGGGTGCGGCGCCACGGACGCGCGGAAGTTCAACGGTTCGCCCTGGTGGACGCACTTCGGGAGCACGGCCACGCCACCGGTCGGGCAGATTGCCTCGTACTCGATCGTCCCCCAGCCGTCGGGGCCGATCTCGCCATCGGCGGCCGACGTCGCGACCTCGATCGCGTCGGTGTCGGTCTCGATCGCGGCCGCACGGTAGATGCGCTCGACGGCTTCACCGGTCCCGGGGCAGACGTAGGCGACGTACAGCCGGTGACGCTCGATGAGGCCGCCGGCCGCGGCGCTGTCGTATTCGATCGTGTACTCGTAGCAGACTTTGCTCGCGTAGAAGCGGCGGCGATCGTCGAGAACGTGTTCGTCGCGACCGAGACGCATCCAGTCGGCCGGGACCGTATGATACGATCGATCGTGGCGAATCGGTTGGTCGTCGGTACGCTTTTGAGATCGGGTCTCAGATTGACTCATGGCTTCCTAATACCTCGGAAGCTCAGGGGTCGCGTGTTCCAGCACGCGGCCGTTCTGTGAAACGACACCCCTCTGAGCTATGCGTATCCTAGCGCTCCGTGACCATAAAAATTGGTGTTCTTACCAGAAATTCGATATAGTTTAATACTGCTATTGGTGCCCAGTTTTTGGACCAATATACCAGATACAAAGTATGATTTTCAGACCCACAACGCTGATCGGTCAGCACAGTCGATACGCGCGCAAGAGCGGCCGCTCGATCGGTTGATCGGTCTGTGAATCCCACGGTACAGACTCTAATAGACGGGCCAGACACCGTCTATCCCTCGCAACAAGAATTTACATTTCTAAATAATACCATATTCGAACATTCAGGACTGTGTTGCATAACAACACTTTTGGGCATTGCAGTACAAACACTACGTGTAGGCCACCCGCCAATACCAAGCCTGCCTACACCGCCGAATCAAAGAAAAAGGCGATACGCTGGCCGGTGTGACGGCCAGACTTATCGGTCGTTCACCGATTCGTCGGATGGTGCGGCTGCGCCAACGGCAATGAACACGATTCCATATGGAATCCCCTGCGCCCACAGGGTCGCTCCTGCCGCAATCAAGGCCGCGCGAACTTTTGGAGGCACGATGTCACCTCCTGTCGACTTTCTTATTTAGTCACGCAATTCGACCTTGCGTGAGTGGTTGAACACCACAAATCACTGATCGGATGCGTGATAGAAAAAGCCCACCGTTCGTGGACGAGCGCGCCGATCGCTATTCTGATTCGGTCAGTAGTTCATCGACGTACTGATCTTCCCACTCGCGGCGCGCCTCGATCTCGCGGCGTCCTCGACGTGTCACACTGTAGAAGTTGGTCCGCCGATCGATTTCCCCTTTTTCGACGAGTCCCTTGTCGACAATCGTATCGAGGTTCGGATACAGCCGCCCGTGGTGGATCTCTTTCTCGTAGTACTGTTCGAGCTCGTCCTTGATTGCGAGGCCGTTTGGTTCGTCGAGGCCAGCGGCGACGTACAGGAGGTCTCGCTGGAAGCCAGTGAGGTCATGCATATCTGGGTTCAGATAGGTACGGAAATATGGTATACCTGTCGGAGAGCAATACGACCGATCGCTACTCGCTGTCGTGCCGATCGAGAGGACGTCCGCCACACGCGGGCAATATCAGCACCACCGCCCTCTCGGAAATCGCCACTCAGTTTAAGAAACACGCATTCGAACAGGACAGTATGTTTCCACATCCAGGCCAGGATATTCTCCGCGATCGCGCGCCTCTCCGCGACGATCACGCACCGGAGACGATCCGTCACCGCGACGATGAGATGAATCACCTCGCCTCGCTTCTCTCGCCCTATATCGCCGGCGGTATTTCGAAAGCAGCACTCGTACACGGTCCACCGGGCACGGGAAAAACCTGCACGACGACTGCCGTCCTGAACGAAGTTGACGCCGAGTTTGATGGCGTGACGACCGTCACGGCCGACTGCTGGACCGACCACAAACCTTCGCGCGTGCTCTATACGATCCTCGAGCAACTTGTCGGCACGACCACGACCCGGCGCGATTCGACCGCGGTAGATGAGCTGCTGTATCGAATCAAGGACGCGATCGACGAACCGACGATCATTTTTCTCGACGAGGCGGACAAACTCACCGACGAACTCGTACTGCGCGATCTGTACGAGATCGGTGACGTCCGACTCGTGCTCGCGGCGAACAACCCCCATCAGGTGTTTGGCGACCTCGAGCCGCGGGTGTATTCCCGACTCGGGACGGCGACCCGCGTCGAGTTCGAACCCTACCACGATCACGAGCTGGTCGCGATTCTCGAAGATCGGATTCAGGCGGCCGGCGTCCGATCAGAGATCGTCTCGGGGGCTGCGTTGGAAGCGATCGCCGACGCCGCCGAACGCGACGCGCGAAAAGCGATAGCCATCCTCCGGAACGCGTTGGATACGGTTGCGACTGGCAGGGCCGACGTCGTCACGGACGCCGTGATCGGCGACGCGGTGGTCTCAGCAGGCGAGGATATCGCTCGCGCGCGGATTTCCTCGTTGACGAGCGATCAGCGCGTCGTCCTTGAGGTGCTGTTGGAGATCGGCCCCGCGACGAGCACCACGATCTACGACGCCTACGCATCCAAGGTCGACGATCCGTTTGGCGATCGGGCCGTCCGTGGGTGGCTTGGCGAGAAGTTCCAGCAGTACAATCTGGTACGCGTACTCGACGATCGGAACCCGCAGGAGTACGCCCTGACCGACGCGGCGCGGGTGATCGTGGAGTGAAAACTCAAGTTGCAGTTCGCAAAAAAATGGTTGTGGTCGTGAAGCCACCAACCTACTCAGCGTCTACATTCAACGGGTTGGCTGGCCCCCAATCCGGACGTGGGGCGTTGTAATACCGTTCCACGTCCTCAGTGAGTCGCGTATTCATCGTTGTTTCCTGTAGACTCTTCTCAGCACGGAGAAGGTCTGCCGACTCCAGAATCTCCCGACCTTCTTTCGTCAGCCCATAGAAGACATGGGGCAAGCTACGAGAGCGATCATCTTCAGGCAACTCAACGCGTGCTACGACACCGCTCTCAAGCAATTGGTCGAGATGATTCCGAATCGTGCTCTTCGACACCCCTGGAATGAAGTAATCGAGTTCTTTCAGGGTCGGTAACTGATCCGGGTGACCTACGATATTTTGAATTATTTCAAATCTCGTTTCCTGGGTTATAACGTTCAGTAGTTCTCGTCGCTCTGCCACGAACTCCGTACTACGGTCTCCTTTCGGACCGCTGTCGAACTCAGTCTGATCTGGTGCTTTGTTTTCTGCTGTATTTCGCTTTTGTTTGTACATCGTAAGTATCGACGTTACCGCCGATATCCCAACCCAGCGTAATCGCTGGTGTGATTCCGTAGTCGATTTGGATTGTATTATTCTATCAGGGGGTTGTTTTTCCTTCACTACCGAATCAAATTGAAAGCCGGCTTCGATCGCACGTGTTGTCGGTCCACTCTCGCCAAGCCACGATTGCTGTTTTGCATATCTGTCTTGTCCTACAATACCGGTGAAGAAAAACGTTGTGGTCGCAACCACATTGATCTACACCACATCAGTCGAAATGCTTTTGTTCTACTAAATCACTATAGTTACACAATGAATGAGGTTGACCATTCGTGGTTGAGCGATGAGGGGCTTTCTCCTCGCGAGCGGCAAGATGTCTACCGGCTTGATTCTGAACTCAACTCAATCCGGCCCCAGTATGATGGGCTCATATTCGTTCTTGGTAATTATGACCGCGGGCGAAGGGAAAAAAGAATCACAGACTTCAGAGAACAAGCACACGAGTGGGGGCGTGCAGATCTCGCTGCCGTTCGAATGGATCAATTTTTAGAAAACGTTGAAGATCATCTCGGTGGCCACTGTAAGTTCAAAGTGATTGCCGACCATGCAGACGCGATCGTTCCCATTATCGAAGATGATGAGGGCGGTGTCACTTGGGAGCAAGCAATTATTCGAGAGTATGAAAAGTATCAAAATAAAACGTTCATGATGAAACGGTCATATCCAGGCACGCATTTGCATGAAAACTATAGCTGGATGCAGACTACATCCCTTTTCAGCACTCTCGATGAAAACGATCGGCTATATGAGTGGTCATCAGTATTGGAGTTTAAGGTGATGATCGATAACGTACTCGCCGATATCGTTGCTACGATCGAGGACTGAGTGGGGCCGGTTCGTCCGGATCGTCACTTGCCGTCGTCACCTTCTAATTTCCCCATGCCGATCGCTACGCTGATTCGGACAGTAGTTCGTCGACGTACTGATCCTCCCACTCGCGGCGCGCCTCAATCTCACGCCGGCCACGGCGAGTCACACTATAGAAGTTGGTCCGCCGATCGACCTCCCCTTTTTCGACGAGTCCCTTGTCGACAATCGTATCGAGGTTCGGATACAACCGTCCGTGGTGGACCTCTTTCTCGTAGTACTGTTCGAGTTCCTCTTTGATTGCGAGGCCGTGTGGTTCGTCGAGGCCGGCGATGACGTACAGGAGATCTCGCTGGAATCCAGTGAGGTCGTACATATCTGGGTTCAGATAGGTACGGGAGTGTGATGTACCTGTCGGTGGGTAATACGGTCGATCGTCACTCGCCGTCGCCGTCGTCTTCTAACTCGCTTGGATCGATGTCATCCGATAAAAACCGTTCTCCGAGAGAAGTGATCCGGTACGCGGCCGTGTCTTCGTGACGTTCGATCAAACCGTGATCTGATAAAACTCGACATCGAGCCGCAACATGATTTCGAGTGTATGGAACATTGAGCGCCAAAGTCGCCGGTTTCATCCACCCTCCATAATTTGCTATTTCCCGTACAATAGGGCGGTCTGAGGGCTTCATCCAGGCGACTTGATGGTGCATTTCGTCGCCCGAATCGCGGGGTGGATTAGGCATAGTATTACAGGATACTAATTTTTTGATATCGTTATAACTTCCGAATGGAATCGATATCGGTGCCAAACTATAAGTAGTCGCGACATTATCGTAGTGACTGTCAGTTAATGCGACTCACCGGGCGATTAATCCGTTCGAAAACCGGGCGGACGTGCTGACTCACGCCGCCCAGACGCCGCAAACTGACGCCTACGATCATGGCAAACGAAACCCGCGCCCAAAACACTACCGTCTTCGAGACGGTTTCGCTCATCGATCGACAACGATCGACCTCGAGAAAATCGCAAGACTGCGAGGGTGGAACGGGTGGAAGCACCCCCCGCAGCGTTAAGTCCCGATCGGACCTATCCGATGTCATGGCAGTCACGAACGCAGACACAACCGACGCGATCGCGGGCGCGCTCGGTGCGACGACCACGATCGACCTCGCAGCACTCGGACTCGACGTGCCGAGCGGCACGACCGTCGATCTGACCTGCCATGGCGAGCGCTCGAGCTTCGTGATCGAACTCGAACGCCGCGGCGATTCGTGGACCGTCGAAGGTGCCCGCAACGCCGCAGAGGTGACCGCGCTGCGCGCGCCCGGCAAGACGATCGCCGACGTTGAGCGGGTCCCGTCGTGGATCGAGCGCGTGCTTGCGGAGTTCGAGATCAAGGAGGTGCAGCTCGCGCGATGAAATACGATCGGCGACTTGGACAGCGCGGCCTGTTGTTAGGGCAGCAGGCTCGAAACACGTCTTCGGCTGGTAGGGCAGCCAACCCGTGGCCACGCACGGCCACAGTGTTCCCCTGGGAAATTGATGGATACAACGTCAGACGCTCAAACTAGATTTAAGGACCGGCAGTTCGTTCGTTGCAGATATGCACAGCTAAGGAAAATTGACCGCAGGGCGCGAGGCCGAAGCCGGCCACGCCAGGACCCTAGTAACACCCTGGTTTTGGTCGGCTTTGGCCTTAAACTTTCCCCCACGCCGACTGGCGAGACTCGCGTTCATGAGTCTCCTATCGACTCGCGGGCGGAGGGTGTGCGTTCTGCGATCGGAGTTCAACATCTATGATCGCACACGATTGGATGAGCGGGGAGAGTGCTATATGGCCTGAATCCGCCGAGGTGAGGGACCGATGAGCGACGAGTGGGACGTGCTCGTCTGTTCCACGTGCAAGACTCCCTGGATTCGGCCCGTCGACGAGTGGACCGAACACGGGCAGTGGCGCGCACAAACGACAGTCAACTGTCCACACTGCGGTGCCCAATACACCCCCTCGAAAGTGAAATATCTCAAGAGCCTCCCAACGCGCGAGGCAGCGGCCGAATGGCGTTCCCGCTATCTCGCGAAACGTGCTGGAGAGGCTCAGTTGTACAATGACTTCACCCTCGATTGCGGGCAGTACTCGGAGCAAGCCGCCGAAGTCGATCGCCAGATCGATTCGTTCGTTACCGACGTCGACAAGATGGACCTCAAGCCGGTTGAGAGCGATCGGTACGAAACCTACGCCGAGTCGGTGTTCGAGCACAACCGTTCGCGGTTCGAGACGCTGGCCGAGTACCGCCTCGAACAGTTCCGCAAGCAGTTCACAGAGTGGTCCGATTGGACCGGCGAAACCGTTCCGCTCGACGAACAGCTCAAGGCCTACTACGGCGAGGCCAACGGCGACGACGACCGAACGCTTACCGACCCCGAGCCGCCGAAGCCACGGCCGGCTCCCGAGTTCGACGTTCAGTCCCTGGCGCTTCGGCCGACGCCACCAGCCCAACAGCGGCTCAACACGATTACTGCCGACGTACCGCCGGCCGTCTCGTCGTGGCTGCCGGGCGTACTTGAGGCACTGTTGCCAGCCGTCGTCGAAGCCGTCCGTGATGTTGCCAGCGATGACGATCCGAGTGCAGTCGCCAGTCGACTCGTCTCGGAGTTCGACCTCGCGGACCAACGCTCCGGCTTTGCATCGGTCCTCGCGACGTACGCCTGTCAGTACCACGACGTCGATCTCGCCAACGCCGACTTGCTCGAGGATAACCGCAAGCTCCACGAGCAGGTTCGCGAGTGGTCCCGATCGGCACTGACAAATATCGGAACCGGCCGTAACGCACTCGGGCTTTCACACGATGACCTCGCGGCCACGATCGTGCCGGTGCTCCGGGGGGCCGATGTTAACCCCGAACTCGTCGTTCGGTTCGACGGCGAGATGTGGCTCGAATCAGATCATGCATCGACGCGCCGCAAGACGCTGACCGCGCTCGAACAACTGGCGATGGCCGCCGAGGTCACGATCGTGACCTCGCCACGAGTCGCGCGCAAGCTCGAATCGAGCCACCTAGAGTTCGTCGATCGCGTTACTGAAATGGACATGCCGGGGCGTCGGCAAGCCGCGAGCGACGATCCTGCGAACACGGCCGACCCGACGGCGATCTACGCCACGCTCGAGGCGATGAACAAGCGCGCGGGCAAGCTTCAGATCCTCAAGCACCTCGAACGCAATCCCGGTGCAACGGTCAAAGACATCGCCAACGATCCGGAGCTCGACCTCTCTCGCGGTTCCGTTCGGCCATACATCCAGGCTCTCGAATCCGACCACGGGTTCGTCGACGTCGACACACGCGGCACCGAAAACACGATGGGGCTTTCCGATCGTGGCGAGGTCGCGGCGAGTCTCATCACGGACGACCTTCGAGTCGTTCACCCGGGTCAGGAGACTGTTTTCGCTACGTTCGTGGAATCAGACGGTGAAGAATCCGAGTCCGAATCCGGCGGCGTTACTGAGACCCCAAGTCAGTCAGCAAGTACAGTGTATGGCACCGGCGACGAGAGTGGTGTGGGGGAGGGCGGCTGTACAGCGGAGGAGGCGCTGGCCGCCACAGGCGATGCCGCGCGCGACGGTTACGTACAGTGGCTACCGAAACTGAACGGGAGCAGCTGGCCCCTACATGCCCGAATTACAGCCGCTACAGCCCGTGACGGTGTGAACATGAACGACTACCCGGTACAGCGGTGGGATGATGGACGCGTGACCTACGTGAGTTGTATGGACGACCACCTGGCCGTGAGTACGCAGTACGGCGGACCGATACCCACACTGGTGCGGCTTGCAACGGCGTTACTTGACGATAAGCTATGGGGCAAGGTCCTGACGCCGTCGGCGGTCGGTGACGAACTGGAAGGATGCTTTGGTGACAATCTCTCCGCCCGCGAAACGTTCGATCATCTCGTTCGTGCGGCCCAGGTCGGCTGGCTCTCGGGGGACGAACGCGAATACGATCGCTTCCGGGGCCGATACGTCGCGGTTCGATCGATTCTGCTCGAGAAACTCGGCAAGCTCGGCGATCTTGAACCCGACGAACGCCAGGACCTCATGCGGCGTGCCCACGGCCTGCTTATGTCCGCAACAGCGATCTACGACGCTCTCGGAATCGACATTTCGATCGAACTCCGGATTCCGGAGCCGAACAACCTGAACGAATCGGAGTTCTGCCGGTTCGTCTCCGAGGTTGTCACTCGTCAGTCATCGTACAACGGTCACTCGCTGCACCGCAATTTCTGGGAGCCAGACAGCCACAAACGCAAGACGGCAAAAGGATTCGAGACAGACCCGTCCAACCCGTCCGGTCATCTCCGGGCGTCGTGGGTGCTCTCTGGGCCCAAAATCTCGGATCTGTCCGAACGTCTCCGCAGGGCGATCGCCGCCCGAGACGACCAACGCCTCGACGATCGCACGGACTACCGCCCGGTCGAACTCGAGGTTCCTGTGACGACGACCGGCGACTACGTCGCGATGCGCCACGCTGTCGAGACTGTCCTCGAAAAGAAGAATCTCACACCGGCTCGCGAATCCAACGCCATGCGACGAACGGTCCGGTTGTTCGAAGCCTACACCGGATCGACCTTCGACGTCGTGGACGCGCTGACGACGCTCGCGAGATCGAACCGACCGGGCGACGTGACGATTGGCGATATCGAACACGCGCTCGGGACGCTCTCGGCGGATCGACTGCTCCCGGACGTCAGGGCGCCGACGCCAGGAAAGATCTTGAAAGTAGTGCTCGAAGCCGACGACCCGATCGGTCGCTCCGAAATCCTCGATCGCGTCGGTTGCTCGGGCGAGACGTACCGGAAGCACATCGACCGGTTGGAGGCGGTGGAACTGCTCGAACGCGTTGACGGCCGCAAGTGGACGGCAACGATCGCTCCGTGGTACGTCCCCGAGACCGACGCGAGCAAGGACGCTGGCGCCTCGGTCACGATCGGTTCGAGTACGGTCGACAGCGTTCTGTACGACGCACTGGATCGACTCGGGTATGACCTCGGCGATCCGGCGTTGATCGACGCGTTCGGTCAGCCGTTGGATCGGGCCACACTCATCGCGACGGTCGGGGCCTGGATCGACGACTGGATCGACGTGCTCGTGCCGTTACTGAAACCCAAACCCTGCGCAGCACAGCGATTCGAACACGACGTCGTGACAATTGGTGAGAAGCCGGATCAGACGACACTCGCGGATGCGACCGGAATAGTGACGGCGGACTAATACGAACCTTGATATTAATGAACGGAATTGACTACGACCGATTCCCCGAACCCGAAGCCGATATCCGATCGGCAGTCGGCGAATTGGAATCGAAAACGAATTTAGATGCGTTCCAGGCTGAACAGGAATTAGCACAACTCCTTGAATACTCCGTTTCACTTGATGAAGCGAAAGAGAGTGTGCTCGACCAGAGCATACGGACTGACAAGGTCGAATCGTACGACCGATTCGTCGACTGGAACGCGGACACGAGACCGCCCAAAATCGACTCCGACGATTGGGTTGAACTCGAGGACACCGACGGACGGATGGAACTACGAGAAATAGGTCGACAACTCGCGAAGGGATACGACTCGGTCGTATACTGCATCGAATGCGAACTGTACGCCCAATCAATTCGATCGCTCGAGCGACGGTCAAAGGAGCTGTTCGGTGAGTGCATCGAGTTCGCGACAGAGTTGTATACCTCCGACAGAATCTTCTACATCGGTCAGACCACCGATCTACCGCGCCGGCTACAGACTCACGGAACGGGAACGATGTCTGAGTACCACCCACCCTCACGAGTCACGCGTCTATGCGAGTTGAAAAACGTCGGTGTCGCATTCCGTTCACAGTCACCCGACCAAGGGGAGCAGTTGGAAGAACTCTACGGGGAGAATTTCAAGGGTATTGTCGACGAGGACATATTCGTCTATTACGCCTAATCAAGCCCGGTAAACCGCCACGTCGTGGTTCGCATCCCCCGATTTTTAGCTCTGTTGAAACCCCCAATCACTGATATTTTTGCGTGACTATGCTGAATATAGAGTATTAGTGCAGCACGACGATTCCGTTTGTTTCACACCGAAAGTAGTGAACCACCCGCTCACTACACGTGCGCACTGACCAATGATTGTAGGTAAAGCGGCTGTTGCAACTAACAGGGGGTTTAACTGTTGTCTCGTAGAAATATTTGTATGAACCGGCGAGCATTCATAGTAACAAAGGGGGTTTCCTTTCTACTCTTTTAACTGGTTGTGGCTCTTGGAATGATGGCACATCGGCTGATAATCAAGAACCCGGCTGGCAGGAGTGCTTTTTTCATGTCGAAATAATTGAAGACCCACCAAAAGATGCGCCAGTAGTATCAGCTGAAGAAAAGCAATTATTTGAAGTTGCGATTATCAGACGGATCTTTGAGAAAGCTACTGACCCGGATAAAGACCACGGGACAGCGATAGGACAAAAAGGAGAATATGAACAATTCACTGTAAATCCAAAATCCGCCGAAGAATTTGAAGAAGGCGAAGAAGTATTGGACTCATTGCCAGACTATGAGAATCTTGATTATCCTGCCGGAGTTTATATTTATTTTGACAATTATCAGATAGTAGCTGTCATTGCCATCGGGTGTGAAACGTAACCCGCTACGTATTTGGGCTGTACTGATCAATCTGCCCTTGGTGTTGATCACCCTCGGTTCATGCGACATTCGCGCTTTGTATTCAGCACAACATTCCTGACACATTCTGAGGGTCTCAACAGAGCCCGATTTTTGATTTCGAACAGATCGGTCGCCGTTAACGTTTTCGTGTGCTCTTTCAGGGTTTCCTTCGATCGAACGTCCGTGTGGCCGCGATACAGCTCGTGAAGATCTGAGAGCGTCAACCGCTCGCGACCATCGGCGACGATCGCCTTGACGACCCTCGCGTCTCGGTACTGCTGGCGGCCGACGAATCGCTCTCGAAGGGCGACCCCGCCGATAGGGCCGCCGTCTCGAAAAAGACGATCTACAACCACCAAGCGGAACTCGAAGCTCTCGGTGTCCTGGTCGTCACCGACAGCGAGTATCGCCTCGGCCTGTCGTTCGCAACTGACGAGGGCCACTAATCGGCAACCTGGCCCGACGTCGTCGACGGGACGTTCACCGAAGCGATCGACGCACTGCTCGATGCGACGCTTCCGCCGAGGCGATACGGCGACCCGGAGGATCCGATCGGCGGGCTGCTGTTCTGGGACGACGAGCCACCGAACCCGTGGGCGCTGCTCGATCACGACAAGTACGGCCCATGAGCGGAATTCGCCCGACGGCTCACCGATGGAGCGCGATCGCGACCAGCGGAACGGCGTGTGTTAATGGGGCCGAAAATAGCGCAACAGTCGATCGCAGCAGCAGCGATGAACGATAACACGACAATTAGATCGATGTTCTCGCATCGTCACTAAATACGGACAAATCAGTGTTATCTATTCGATGGTGATCTGCGAGCGATTACGATCGACGTTCCGTAATTGAGACACACCACCGATTCAAACGTTTTTATTGACAGTGTGGTGATCGATGGCCCCCCACCACCGATTCAACCGTTTCCAGAGCAACGGTCGGCAAGAGATTTCTTTGTCCAGTTTAATCCTGAATCTGAATTGAATGGTTCGTTACGTAGGTCTGCATATCGGCCACCGGCAAACCGGCGACCACGAACTCCAAGCCATCGAGGTTAATACACTGCCTGAGGAGTTATCGCAGGGTGTAGTGGCGCTACAGAACCATCACACCGTATCTGACGATGAGCAGGAGAATTGTATATAGGAGAAAGAGGTCGCTGAACGCCTCGAAAACCGGAACCCCGATGTCCTTAAGCGTCTGTAGGGAGATAACGCCATGCCGCGGCGGACGCAGGTTGGGATCGATGTCATCGGGGAGATGGTCGGGCACTACTTCGAAGTGCTTCCCACCCATTATGGCGACGACGCGCCCACCGCGCTCTGCGGCATCAGAAATGATGTCAGCCATGATTTCGTCACGGTTCTCCTCGGCTTGCATCGTCTCGTAGACTCGGATGATGAGAATTGGTAGGAGGGCGCTCATCAGGAGGAGGAGCGCACCAGTCACCACGTCGCCCAATAGTAGGCCGTATAAGATGGAGATGAACGCAAGAATGTAGAACACTGCGGCGGAAAAAATTTCGACGAGGAGGCTGCTGTTGGTGACGATGTCGGTGTCGGCCTCCCTTGTGAACTCGATGTCCGCCCCTTGCGCGTCGGCAAGGTCAATGAGAAGCCGATTATCGGTGTAAAGATTGCGGACAATTACCCACTGGAAGATAGCCATCGCATATGCGAACCAATGGTGTCGGAGTCCGTACTGCGCTTCCTTCGCCTGACCTTCCAAAACAAGCGTGTCGACGCCCTCGACCAATAGATTCCGTTCTTCCGTGTGATCGGCTCGGCTCGTGTGAATTTCTCCCTTGAGGACGACTTCTTCCCCTCCCATTTATTATTGTATAGTTACTTGAAATCCTAATAATATTGTCGGGGCTTTACAAGCCGATAACTGCAGCCAAAATCCGCTCTGTCGACCTTTGCACAACCACCGGATCTAGGTCAACATCTCCGACGAGTCCAAGCTCGCCCCCGACCATTACATGG
>NZ_CP095493.1 GCF_023028105.1 Halosolutus gelatinilyticus | reverse complement strand
CGCCGCGATCACCCGACTCAACGATCATCCTCTCGGCCGGCCGCCCGCCGAACGGCGACCGCCGACCTGGCCGCTCGACGCGGACGCCGCCGGCGGCGGATCGCTCTACGAACTCGGGATCCACTGTTTCGACCTGCTGGAGTGGCTCTTCGGCGAGCTCGAGGTCCGCGACGCGGCGCTCGGGCAGGCTCTCGACGTGCCGGTCGAGGACGCCGCAACCGTCCTCCTCAGGGCGCCAGAGACCGGGACCGCGATCACCCTTCACTGCGGCTCCTACCAGTGGGAGGAACTGCCCGAGGTGAACACGCGGCTGCGTCTCGAGGGGATCACCGGGACGATCTCGAACGAGGAGTTTCTCCCCGACAACTTCTACGCGAGCGCGGCCCGAGCGGCGCTCTCGAACGTCGTCAGTCGGTTCACCGGATCCGAGCCCGATATCTTCGGGCCGACGTTCTACCTCCAGGCGCACTACGACGCCCTCGCCGACTTCTGCGAGGCGGTCCGCGAGAACGAGTCGCCGCCGATCGACGGGAGCGACGGACGGCGGGCGCTCGAACTGGCTGAGCGGGCCTACGAACTGGCCGCGTCGGAGCCGTCGGCGATCGGCGTCGAACCGTCAGAGGTGATGCGATGAGTTCCGTCCGGGGGACCGCGATCGCGACCGGCTCCCACCGCGAGGGCTGGACGCCGTCCGTCGAGACGCGGATGGCGGCGCTGGAAACGCCGATCCGGCGACTGCTCGAACCGCGCATCGAATCGCTCGCGGCGGCCGACGGGATCGCGATCGTTCCCGACGCGCACTACCCGTTCCATCCGTCGTCCGGCGTCGTTACCGACCCGGCCGTCGTCGGCGCGCTCGTCGCGACCCTCGAGCGAGAGACCGGCGCGGCCGTCGCCGTCGTCGGAACGAGCGGGGTACTGTCGTTCGACCGGACGGCCGAGTTTCTCGGCTATCCGGACGTCCTCGACCGGTTCGGCGCTGAACTCGTCGACGTCGACGACGCGGCCTCGCGCGTCACCGAGACGCGAACCGTCGCCGATCGATCCGTCGCGCTCGCCGTCCCGGAGCGGTTGCTCGAGGACGCCGTCGTCCCCGTCCCGTCGCTGCGGCCGACGCGCGACGGGCCGGTCGCCGGCGGGATGCGGACGCTCGCTCGCCTGGTCGATCGATCGACCGACGCCGGGATCGCCGCGGCCGCCGCCACGGCCGCCGTCGACCCGGTCTGTTCGGTTCTCGACGCGACGATCGCGTACGCCGGCGAGCCGTACGCCGCCGACGCGTTGCTCGCCGGACCGATTCCGGCGGTCGACGCGATCGGCGCTCGGCTGCTCGATCGCTCGCTCGACGAGGACGAGGCGCTTCGCTACGCGAAGTCGCCGGAACCGGACGCTGTCGACGTCGACGGGGTGGACACGGCCTCGCTCCGGGAACGGCTCCCGTCGGGCGAGTTGCCGACGACGACGAACCCGCACCCCGCCGTGTCGCTCGCCTATCGAACGTACGCGGCGATCAGCGGCGACGTCGTACCGCCGCAACTCGACGGGGGACCGCGATTATGACCGACGGGGCCGTCGCGGCCGTCACCGGGGCCACCGGCTTTCTCGGGTCGCACCTCTGCGAACGGCTCGCCTCGGAGGGCTGGACGGTCCGGGGTCTCAGCCGGCCCACGTCGAACCGCGACGGCCTCGACGACGTGGAGTGGTACGTGGGCGACGTCTTCGACGGCGAGACGCTCCGATCGCTCGTCGACGGGACCGACGTCGTCTTCCACCTCGCCGGGATCGGTCTCTGGAGCGCCGGCCCGGAGACGGTCCAGCGGGTCAACCGGGACGGAACGCGAACCCTCCTGGAGGCGTGCGAGGACCGCGATGCCGGGCGCGTCGTCTTCACCAGCACCGCCGGAACCCGTCGGCCTCCGGCGGACGGCGAGGAAGCGGTTGCCGACGAAGCGGACGTCGCCGAGCCGATCGGCGCCTACCAGGCCTCGAAGGCGGCGGCGGAGGACCTCGTCGACGAGTACGCCGAGACGGTCGGGGACGCCGTCACCGTCCACCCCACGTCGATCTTCGGTCCCGGCGACGAGGCGTTCACGGCGCAGTTGCTCGCGATGGGCTTCGAGCCGACGATGCCCGCTCACCTGCCCGGCGGCCTGAGCATCGTCGGCGTCTCCGACGTCGTCGACGGCCTGCTTCGGGCGTACGACTCCGGCGACTCCGGCGAGCACTATCTCCTCGGCGGCGAGAACCTCACGTACGATCGGGCCGTCTCGCGGATCGCCGAGTACACGGACGGCTCCCCCGCGCGGGTCCGAGTCCCGGCTCTGGCTATCCACGCGGCAGGTCCCGTCGCCGAGGCCGTCCGCACGGTCACCGATCGTCAGGTATTCCCGTTCGATCGCGAGATGGCGAAACTCGCGACTCGACGGCTGTTCTACAGTTCGCGGAAGGCCAACGAGGAACTCGGCTACACCTACCGCCCGCTCGAACACCACCTCCCGGAGACGATGGAGTGGTACCGATCGGGGATGGGGTGAGCCGGTTCGAGTCGACGTCCCCGAACTACCGGGGACCGCTCCGTCGAACGGTTGTTCCGCTGTACGTGTACTATTACAATGGCTCGACGGCGGCTAGCCTCGATCGATGCGGATCCTCGTTTTCGCCAACACCCCCGCACACGTCCACCTGTACCGCAACGCCGTGGCGCGCCTCGAAGACGCGGGCAACGACGTCCTCGTGCTGACGCGGGAGTACGCCTGTACGACGGACCTACTCGAGTTCTTCGGCCTGCCGTACCGGGTGTACGGCTCCCACGAGACCGCCGGCTACTCGAAACTCGATTTCGCGGCCGAACTCGGCGGCCAGCTGCTGTCGATCGCGATCGAGTCCCGGCGGTTCGCCCCCGACGTCGTCTTCGGCCGGGGACCGTACGCCGCGGCCGCGGGCACGCTGACCGGAGCGCCGATCGTGCTCGTCCTCGACGACGAACCCGGCGATTTCAACCACACCGTCTCGCGGCCCTTCGCCGACTGCATCCTCTCTCCCGCGGTCACGCGTCGGGATCTCGGTTCCGCCCACTACACCTTCGACGGTTTCAAGGAGTGCGCCTACCTCCATCCCGCGGTCTTCGATCCCGACCCCGAGGTTCGAGACTACCTCGGCGTGGGCTCCGACGAGGAGTACGTCCTCGTCCGGTTCAACGCGCTCGACGCGCTCCACGACACCGATCTGGAGGGGTTCGATCGCCGCCAACGGCGGGCCCTGCTCCGTCGGCTCGGCGAGCGCGCGACCGTCTTCGTCTCCGATGAAGGCGGCGAGATGACTTTGGAGGGGCTGCCGGCCCGCCCGTACGACCTCCACCCGGCGCTGATCCACGACGCCATGGCCGAGGCCGCCCTCGTCGTCTCCGACACCGGGACGATGGTCACCGAGGCCGCGCTGCTCGGCACGCCCGCCCTCCGGTACCGCGGAACCGACGAACACGAGTACGGCGAGTTCCGGGAACTCGAACACGCCGGCCTCGCGGAGCAGTTCGACGCCTTCGATCGTCTGCTCGCTCGCTCGCTCGCGCTCCTCGCGGACGACGGTGCGAACGACCGCTGGGAGCGACGGCGACGGGAGTACCTCGGCGACCTCGTGAATTTGACCGACGTGCTCGTCGACGTCGCCCAGTCGCGCGGCGACGTCGATCGGCTGGGAGCGTCGGTGCGCCGGGACCTGCGGCCGCGATCGCGCTCGGGATAGCGCGTTCGGCGCCGATCGCGGACGGAGCTCGACGGGGTCCGTCGGTCCGATCGAAACGCGGAAAATCGAGTCGGTGCGGAGTTACTCCAGGTAGCCGAGGTCGGCCAGCCGCTTTTCCACCGCTTCGTCCGCGGTCTCGACCGCTTCGTCCGCGTCGAGCCGCGGGTACTCCTTCGAACCGGCCGGGTCGACGCAGGGTAGCGGCGTCCCGTCCATGCGTTCGTCGTACGGCACGTCGAGCGTCGAGAGGACGGTCGGTGCGACGTCGAAGAGGTGGGCGCTCCCCACGCCGGCGTCGTCATCGGCCGCCGCTCCCCGGATGGCGATCGTCCCCTGGAGCTTGTGGTTCCACGGTTCGCTCGGCGGGCCGAACTGCTCGTTGCGCAGCGTCGCCGAAAGGAAGTGATCGAAGTCGGACGGCACGGTCACGACGTCGACCGCGCGCTCGCTTTCCGGGCCGTGGAAGTACGCCTCTCTGGGCTGTACGTCCTCGAAAACGGACTCGCCGTCGGGGGTTTCGACCGATTGGAGGGAGTCGATCAGCCGATCGCGGACGGCGTCGTACTCCTCCGGCGGGACGACGCCGTTCGGCTCGCGGCCCGCGAGGTTGATGCGGACGCCGAGTTCGATCCGCGAGCGCATGTAGGCGGTTGACGACGGGAAGTCGACCTGCGTCGCGCCCGCGTTGACGAGCGCGGCGGGGACGTGTTCGGCGACGACGTCCTCGATGCCGAATCGTTCGGCGACCCGACCGATCCGCTGGCTCGTGATGCCGACCTTCGCGGCGGCGGCCATGACCCGCTCGGTGACGCCGCGGTCGGGCTTCGTTGCCTCCTTTCCTCGCTTCAAACTGCCGTCCCGAACCGTCGCCCACGTCGGCATCCCCGCGCCGCCGCTGACGGCCGCGACGTCGCCGCGCTCGCGAAGGAACTGGTTCACGCGGAACTCGTGGCCCTCGTAGGGCCCCATCCCGTGGTCGCTCGCGACGATCACGGTTTCGGGCTCGCAGGCGTCGAGGATCCCGGCGAGTTGCTCGTCGACCTCGCGGTAGATCGATCGGATCGCCGCGTCGTCGTCCGGGCGCTCGTGGAAGATCGAGTCGGTCGCCTGGAACTCGACGAAGCCGAACTCCGGATCGAACCGATCGGCGAGGTAGCGGAACGCCTCGCCGCGCATGCGAACGCAGTCGGTGTAGGCCGCCCCGAGCGGATCGTTTTCGTCGGGGTAGACGCGGTACTCGCCGATCGCGTCCCGCACGTCCTCCAGGAGGCCGTTCGGATGGCAGTCGGGATCCTCCGGGGCGGTGTACCCCGGGATCAGCGCGCCGTCGAACGGTCGCGGCGGGTGCGTTACAGGGACGTTGACGACGACGCTGGTGATGCCCCGCCGATCGAGCAGTTCCCACAGGGTCCGCTCGCGCACGTCGGTCGCGTTGACCACGTCCCAGTCGTAACCCTCGAATTTCAGGAAGCTGAAGACGCCGTGCTTGCCGGGGTTCATCCCCGTGTAGAGCGAGGGCCACGCCGACGCCGTCCACGGGGGAATCTGCGACTCGAGCGCGCCGCTCGCCCCGTTCTCGTAGATCGCTTCGAGCGCCGGGAGGTCGCCGTTCTCGAACAGGGGGTCGAGCACCCGATCGCAGGCGGCGTCGATCCCGACCAGCAGCGTCCGGAGTGAAGAACCGCTCATAGGTGACAGATCTTCAGCGTTGAACCTTCGTTATGGGTTGAATTATCGTTGTGACAGTCAATCATCCGTATACATCGTTTCGTTGTTTCCTTTCACACCGAGACTACCGTCGCGCGGCCGCCGCAATCTATCACTTGACGGAATCGTACAGCGACGCGACCGTCCGCATGCCCCACGACCCGTACTCGATGCTGTAGTAGGTTCGCAGTTCGGGGTTGAACTTGGCCTTGTAGCGGTTGATCCGAGGCGTGTCCGCGCCGATCAGGTCGTACGCCGCGAGGCCGCGATCGAGGGCGTCCTCCATCACCGCCCAGTCGAGCAGATCGTTCGTCGGGACGTCGACGTCGGCGTCGGTTCGAACGCCGCCGAGCCACCGGCCCGTCGTGTCGCCGTGCTCGAGCGCGAGGATGCCGCCGACGAACTCGTCGTCGACGCGGAGCGTGTACGGCTTGACCGCGCCGTTGTCGGCCCGATCGGCGAGATCGAGCACGAATTCCGTCGGCACGTCGAAGGTGACCCCCTGCGATTCGTATCGGTTTCGCACCTGCTCGACGATCGCGCGGATCTCCTCGTCGCCGCCGACGTACGTCTCGTAGGCGTCCTCGTCGGTGTTCGTGATGTTGCTCCGAGCGTCGCTGCTGAAGGTCATCAGCAGGTCCTCCTCGTCCCGATCGAGGTCGACGACGTAGGTGTACTCCGGCGTCACGTCGTACTCGTTCCACTTGAACGGCCGCGAGTCCTCGAACGCGGTCGACGTCCGCAGGTGGGCGTACTTCGGCGCCAGTTCCCGCTCGATCCACTCGAAGCAGCCGTCCATGAACCGCTTCCGCCGGCGCTCGCGCTTGCGCTGTTTCAGCTTGCCCATGTTCAGAAACGCGGGGCCGAGGTACGGAACGCGAATGCGCGGCGGCGGCGAGAACGCCGTCGTGACGAACTGCTTCTGGATTTCGAAGACGGGGAACAGACCCACCGGTTCCTGCCCTTTGAATCCGATCAACGGGTGCAGTTTCGCGTCGGCGTGTTCGGCCTGCACTCGCAGGGCCTCGTGCTCGTGACACAGCGTTCCCTGGGGCGATCGCTCGACGTATCCGTTCCACTTGTCGAGATCTTCGTCCGTCGCGGCTCGAACTTCGATGCTCATCCGTCGATTCCCTCCGTTCGATCGGCGCGGCCGGCCGCAATCCGGTATCCCATGCGAAACGGGTCGCCTCACACGTACTTTGTAAGCATTCTGTTTCTCCCGCCGCAACCGTACTGTCAGGATCGCCGGCACGTCGCGCGCGAACCTCGCGTTCGCGTAGGCGACGCGTTCGATCCCGTCAGGGACCCCCTTCTCGCCGCGTTCCTCGCGGCGGTCGGGTCCGATCGGTCACCGATCGTAGCGGACGCCGCGAACCGACCGATTCCGGGGCCCCGGCCCCGTCGTACGCCGATCGCGTCGACGGCGAGCGGCGGCTCGTCCACGCTTTCGACCGTCGGTATCCGATAACTAACAATGGCCGATCCGATTGAGCGCCAGATAACCAGTAGTTTCGATGAAAGACGTCTTGACAAAACCGTTCGCGGCGATAGAACGACGAAGCAGAAGCCTCCTCGCTGGCGCGCCGATCGATCTGTTCGTCGCGGGCGGCTTCGCGCTCGTCGCCGCCGTCCTGTTGGTAGTCGTACCGACCGGTTCCCGGCTTCTGCGAGCGGCGATCGGCGCTCCGTTGTTGTTTTTCGTTCCGGGATACGTGACGCTCTCCGTACTGTTTCCGCGCGCGACCCCCGTTAGCGGGGCCGCGGGGCCGATCGCCCAAACTCGGGAACTCGGCGACGGCGAACGCGCGGCGATCTCGTTCGGATTGAGCCTCGCCTTGCTCCCGCTGCTCGGGCTGGCGATCGCGACGACCCCGTGGGGATTCACCGCGCCGGTCGTCGTCGGGGCGGTCAGCGGGTTCTCGGTGGTCGGAAGCTGCCTCGCGATCGGTCGACGGCTCGCCGTTCCCGCCTCGGAGCGGTATCGGGTGCGGCTCGGTCGGCGACTCGGCGCCGTTCGCGCGGCGACCGTCGGCGCGAACTCGTCGGTTCGCGCGATCGTCAACGTCGCGCTCGCGATCAGCATCCTCCTCTCGCTGGCGACCGTTGGCTACGCGTTCGTCGCACCCCAGCAGGGCGAACAGTACACGGACCTGCGACTGCTTACGGAGGACGGTTCGGGTGATTTCGTCGCGGCGGGCTACCCCGAGGAGATCGGGCCGGACGAGTCGATTCCGCTCGTCATCGCGGTCGAGAACCAGGAGCGCGAGGACATGGAGTACACGGTCGTCGTACAGGAACAGCGCGTCGAGGACGGCGAGGTCGTCGATCGGACGGAGTTACAGCGGATCGGATACACCGTCGGCGACGGCGAAACCGCCTACGGCGAACGGAACGTTACGCCCACGACGACGGACGGCGACGTCCGGATTTCGGTACTGCTCTACCGGGGCGAGGTACCCACGACGCCCACGAGCGATAACGCCTACCGATACACGCACGTCTGGACGGAGGTGACCGACAGCGTCGGCGACGAGCCCGGCGAGGGCGAGGAAAGCGAGGGAGAGAACGCGAGCGAAGCCGATGGCGGGGGTGAGGAACCCGAATCGGACGGTGACGCGGATGCCGGAGACGGGACCGGCGACGAGGGCGGTGACGAGGAGGGCGATACGGGTGACGGAGGCGACACGGATGAAGGTACGGACGGCGGTGACGGTGGCGGTGAAGACGAGAGCGGAGGCGACAGCGGTGAAGATGAGAGCGGAGGCGGCGGTGAAGACGAGGGTGAAGGCAGTGGCGATGGCGGTGGCGATGGCGGTGAAGGTGAGGGCGATACGGGCGACGGCGGTGACACGGATGAAGGTGCGGACGGCGGTGACGGTGGCGGTGAAGACGAGGGTGACGGTGGCGATGAAGGCGAGGGCGGAGGCGGATAATTCTCCGGACGCGGGCCGGAGATCGAGGTAGTTATCGGTCGCAGCCCCGATCGGGACGGCGTCGGCCGCGAACCGATCGACGAAGATTCCCGTCGCTCGGCCCGATCCGGGGCCGATCGGCGGCGCTCCGCGGAAACTCGGATCTCGGTTAATCGACTTCATAACAATGGCACGATAGGGGGAGTTCGGGGTATCCGGCCTTCCGATCAGGCACTCCGGAGGTACATAATGAAACCCCGATCCACTATCGATCGATTCGCATCGCACGCGCTCTCGGCGGCGCTCCTATCGGCACTGGTCGTCCTCGGACTCATAATCGGCGCCGGCGGCGCCGCAATCGACGCGACCGCCCAGGACGGCGACGGGGCGAACGAGTACTCGATCGTCCAGGGCGAGGAGTGTTACCCCATCGAACCGCTCGGCAACGGCTCCCAGACCGTCGAGGAGTTCTACGATTACCGAACGGCGGAGACCGACCCGATGGCGCACACCTACAGCTCCCACGGAACGACGCACTTACAGGAGAACGACACGAGCAACCTCTTCCTCTACGAGGGGAGCGAGGGGACGAGCCTCGTCTTCCTCAACGATCGGCTCGGGGGCGACTCCCCCGGCGGCGCGGTGACGATGCAGATCGACGGGCTCCCGGAAGAGGGCGAGTGGGTCCTCGAGGACGACGACTATAACGTCAGGGTGGACGGCCCGCTTGACGAGTTCACCCACAACGGGACGTCGAGTCGCATGACGTGGGTGTACAAAGAAAACCGGACCGACGGTGCGGCGTTCCGCGGCGGACTGGACGACGAGTTCGCGATCGAGATCGATCCGGCGTTCAACGACGACGCCGACTTCCAGGTGTACGAGAGCGAACTTACCAAGTGGCAGGCGATCTCGGCGACCGACGGCGGCCACGAGCGAACCGCGCTCGAGATGGATGAACCGATCGTGCTCCAATCCGGCGGCTGCGGCTCGATCTCGGTCACCGATCTGTCCGTCGCGGAGACGGCGACCACCGGCGAGTCGATCGCCGTCGAGGCGACGGTCGAAAACGACGGCCACACCGAAGAGACGGCTCCCGTCCCGATCACGATCGACGGCGAGTCGGTCGACGAGCAGGAGGTGACGCTCGGTCCGGGAGAAACCACAACCGTCGAGTCGACCGTCGAGTTCGACGAGCCCGGGACGTACACCGTCGGTGCGGGCAACGCCACCGTCGACGTGACCGTCACGGCGAGCGAATCCGGATTGGACGACGTCCCCGGATTCGGCGTCACGGCGGCAGTGGCGGCGTCCGCGTTGGCGCTCCTCGGACTGGCGATCGGCATCCGCACTCGTCGATCGTAAGTTCCTTCCGACGGTCGTTGCGCACTCGTCCATCGTCTTCCGGCGGCATTCGCTCCGTTGCAGTTTCGAAACCGACGACGAATCGCCGATCTCCGAATCGAACAAGCCGCTACCTCGATTATACGCCCTGTAACGGCCCGTATGGCACCTCCTACCGACATCGATCTCGAGGGGCCGATCGGTTTCGTCGCGCGAACTATCGGGGGTATCACCACCTGTCGTTCGTCGCGATCGGAACGCGAACCGTTCAGGGGCGCAAACGATGTCATAACAATTTGAAGATAGCCTGTTGCCAGAGGTGAGATGAACCAGTCTCAAGACGATCGCCTTCCCAGAAAAACGGCGTTCGCGACGATCGGCCTCGTAGTCGCCGTCGTCCTCGGGGCGACGGTCGGTGTCACCACCGTCGGCGCGGCGCCAGTACAGTCGAATTCGGAGCAGTACTCCGTGGTACAGGGAGACGAGTGCATGACGATCGAACCGCTCGGACATGGCCACCAGTCCGCGACGGAGTTCTACGACTACCGAACGCCGAACACGACGGACCAGAACGCTTCCGACCACTCGTTCACGTACAGCTCACACGGGACGACGAATCTGCAGGAAGACGATACGAGCATCATGTTCCTGCACAAGAGTCGTGACGGCCTCAGTCTCGCCTTCGTCCACGATCAACTCAACGGAAACACCTCCGGCGGTGCGGTGACGATGCAGGTCAACAACCTGCCGGAAGACGGCGAGTGGGTCATCGAGGACGACAACTACCCCGGAGCCGACGACGAGTTCGATCACCGGGGAGCGACGAGTCGAATCTCCTGGACCTTTACTGAAGGTCGAAGCGACGGTGCCGTCTTCAACGGGGGTCTAGATGGCGACTTCGCGATCGAGATCGTCCCGTTCTTCAATGACAACGCCGACATGCAGCAGTACGATGGCGAGATCTCCGACTGGCAAGTCGTCTCGGGGCCGCCCCACGATCCCCAACGGACGTCGCTCAACATGAGCGAACCGATCACGATCCAGTCCGGCGGCTGCGACTCGTTCTCGGTCACCGACCTGACCGTCGATGAGAACGCGTCGGTCGGCGAACCGGCCCATGTCGAGGCGACCGCCAAGAACGACGGGTCCGGACCGGTGACGGGAACCGTCCAGTTCACGGTCGACGGCGAAGTGGTCGACCGACAGCAAGTCGAGCTCGGTCCCGGCGAGACGACGACCGTTGAGTCGACCGTAGAGTTCAACGAATCCGGAACCTACACCGTCGGTGCGAACGATCAGACGACGGACGTGACCGTCGACGACGACGAATCGATGCCAGGGTTCGGTATCGTCGCGGCGGCGCTCGGGGCGCTTCTGGTCGCCCTCGTCGCGCGCGCTCGGCTGTAGCGCACTCCGCTTCGGCCGCAGCGATCGCGCGGAACCGGCTCCCGAACGATCACACTGTATTTCTCGGCGATCGGTGGCGAGCGGCGAGACCGGATCGGTCCGCTCTCGTCGTCCACGCCACGTCGTCGTCCGCGCCGGGTTCTCGATCCCAGCGCGGAATTTCGTCGCGTCGCGCGAGCGTCGGCTCCGGATCGGTCGCCGTCGAACCGGAGCGGTGTCGCTACGGCGTCCGTCGCACGGAGCCGGTCGACCGCTTGGCGCTCGTTCCGCGGGACGGCCTGTACACGCACCGTCGTCGATCGGCCGTAGTGCTGACGGCCGCTCGTCGCCTGTCTCGAATCGATCCGCAGAAAAGAACCGCTACCGTCCCGTCCGCCCTGCTCGGACGGGTTAGTTCCGAGAGAGGGACTCTCGACGGTTCGCCGTCCGCTCGTCTCGGCGTCCATCGTCCCGACTGAGGACGTTCCGGTAGACGTCGTGAATCCGGACGGCCATCCGCTCTTTGCTGATCCCCTCGGCCTGCTCGCGGCCGTTCGATCGCGTTCCCTCGTCGAGAATCGACGCGAGCGCCAGTTGCAGTTCGGCGTCGGTCCGACACACTTCCGAGGGCGCGACGCCGTCGAGCCGCTCGCGAACGTCGCCCACGTCAACCGAGACGACGGGAAGGTTACACGCCAGCGCCTCCTTGACGACGTTCGGGGAACCTTCGTGATCCGACGTCAACAGGAGGCAGTCCGCCGCGTTCATGTACAGCGGCATCTTCGAGTGGGGGACGTCGCGGGCGGTCTGGAGGTGGATCGGTTCCGGAACGTCCGCTCGAACCGCCTCCACGATCTGCTCCGCCCGCGGGTAGTTCTTCACCTCCCGTTCGGCTTTGTAGGGGAAGAGGACGTGTTTCGCGTCCGGATCCCACCCGAGCCGATCGATCGCCGCCGACCGCGGCATGGGTTCGAACACTTCGAAGTCGACGCCGTGTGGGATGACGTAACAGTCCCGATCGAGATCCCGTTTCATTCCCTCCGACATGACGATCGTGGCGTCGCAGTAGGCCGCACACAGTCTGCTCACCCAGCCGAGTTCGCCGTCGAGATCCGTTCCCCAGAGCGACAGGACGACCGGGAGATTCGGTTGTGTCAGCGCGAACGGTGCCGTGAGTCCGTAGTTCGCGTGGATGAGATCGTACGATCCGAACGATTCTTTCAGGACGGTCGGATGGAACCGGACGTAGTCGGCGACCGACCGACTCGAACTCGCCGTTACCGTTCCCGGAACCGAGATCGTCGTACACTCGATACCACGCCCCTCGAGCGCTTCGATCTGAAGCTCGAACGGCGGCGAATTCTCCTTCGACGTTAGATGCAGAACGTGCATAGCCCGATAGGTGCTCGACCCGGACTTTCAGGGAGCGCCTTTTTGTTATGTGACGGCTGCACGGATCGCGATCGAATCCGCCGGCCGGACGACTCGCAATCGACCGTCGGTTTCGTCGTCGCCGGCAACCTCCCGGCGTCCGCCGTCGAACCGTCGATGATCGCTGGTTCAAGGCTCCGCCGTTCGGATCGAGCCGGCGTCAACGTCATCATAACAAGGTGGCGATCGACACGTATCCTGCGCAATGACACACGCGCGGTCGGAGTCGTCTTCACTGGTCGAACGTGGGCTCCTCGCCCTCGGGTTTCTGGCGTTGGCGGGCGCGGCCGTCACGGCGCACACGTCGCCGGCGAGCGGGTACGAACTGTCCCTCTACACGAGTACGCCACGCCTATTCTGGGCGCTGTTCGCCGCGGCGGTGATGCTCTCCCTGATCGTCGCCGTTCGATCGCGCGGCGACTGGAACCGGCGGTTCGCGCTCGGACTCGCCGGCGGTGCGATCGCCGTCTTCGCCGGATTGCCCGTGCTCCGCGGCTATCGGTTCTACGGCGCCGGGGACGCGCTTACGCACCTCGGGTGGATGCGCGGGATCCGGTCCGGGGCGTTCGCGCCGACCGAGTTGCCGTACCCGGCCCTCCACACGGTCGCAACCGTCCTCTCCGTGACGGTGGGGATCGACCTCACCCAGGCCGCCCTGCTCGTCATCGTCGTCCTCACGTCGCTGTTCTTCTGCTTCGTGACGCTGTCCGCCGCGACCGTCTTCGACAGCCGGTACAGCCTCGCTATCGGCGCGTTTTCGGCGCTGCTCTTCCTGCCGATTACGACGCTCAGCACGTTCATGGTCCCCCACGCGATGTCGCAGGCGATCCTGTTCTCGTCGTTCGCGGTGTTTCTGCTGCTCAAGTACGTGCTCGACCCGGCGTTGATACGCCGCTCGTCCGCGCTGGGAGCGCTGTTCGCGCTCACGCTCGTCGCGCTCGTGTTCTATCACCCACAGCTGGCCGCGCATCTGCTAGTCGCGTTCCTCGGGATCTGTGTGCTCCAGTATCTGGTTCGGCGGTACCGAACCGACCATCCGATCGCGACGCATCGACCGATTTACGGCCAGACGGCCCTGATCCTCGTCGCGTTTCTCGCCTGGATCTCAAACCACGGCTTTATCATCGATTCGGTGGGCTACGCCGCGAGCAGCGCCGCGCAGTACTTCATCGGCGGCGGAAATGCCGGCGCGTCGGTCGACTCGCAGAGCACCTCGCTCGGCCAACTCGGCGCGAGCGTCGCCGAACTGGTCCTGAAACTCTTCGGCCCGAGCCTCGTCTTCATCGCGCTCGCCGGGCTGTTGGTTCTGTGGACGCTCTGGCGATTCGACGGATCGGTGACGCGAAAGACGAACGGCCTGATCCCGTACTTCACCGTCAGTCTGGTCGGGATGACCGGGCTGTTCGTCGTCTACTTCATCGGCTCCTACAGCCAGATGTACTTCCGCGTGCTCGGGTTGATGCTGCTGCTGGCCACGGTCGTGGGTGCGGTCACCATCGCCTACACCATGTCGAGCGCTGCCGCCGCCTCGGGTCGTGTCGCGACGGGGGCGCTTCACGGCGTCGTAGTCGTCGGGTTTGTGTTCCTGCTGCTGTTCTCGCTTCTCGCCGTGTTCCCGTCGCCGTACATCTACAACTCGTCGCCGCACGTGACGGAGATGTCGATGGAGGGGCACGAAACTGCCTTCGAGAATCAGGCAGAGAACGTGACGTTCCTCGGCATCCGCGCCGGCCCGAACCGGTACGCGGACGCGTTCTCCGGCGAGAAGGAACGGACGCGGATACACCAGGGGGTCGAGAGCGAAGAGATCGACGACGGGCTCCCGTCGCAGTTCTCCGACGATCGGTACCTGACGGTCACCCAGTCCGATCGCGACCGCGAACTGCGGTCCTACCAGGGGCTGCGGTACTCCGAAGAACAGTTTAACGACATACCCAGACAACAGGGCGTCGATCGGGTGCAGTCGAACGGCGAGTTCGAACTGTACTACGTCCACGCGGCGGATACATAACCGATCGCCCGAATACGCCCCGTCGGGAGGCGCGTCGATCGGGCTCGTCGGTAAGAGAAGATCAGCGGGTCGTCGGCGTCGTCGGTCGCGGTGGAGTCGCTCGTCGAGGCGCTCCGGTCACTCCAGGTAGCCGAGACCGCGAAGCCGATCCTCGACGCCGTCGAAGTTCTCGTCGTCGGGGTCGTTCGACGTATCCGCGGACTGCGCGTCGTAGCGCCGGTTCTCGACGGCGCCGACCGACGACGAGTCGAACACCGCCTCGAGAACGCGGCCGTCGGCAGCCTCCGGGACCGGCACTCCGGCGCCGTGACAGACCGTCGGTGCGACGTCGACGACCGACGCGCCCTCGACGGAGACGCCCTCGTCGACGGTCGGACCCCACGCGAGGAAGATCCCTTCGGACCGGTGGCTGGCCGCTTTGTCGCCGGCGGGCTCGAACGGCTCGTCGGCGACGCTGGTCTTCTCCTCGTACTCGCCGCGGCCGACGGCGATCAGGTCCGGCGAGTCGGGATCGGTCGGGAACAACTCGTCACCATCGCGAACGTCGAGCACTCGCGTTCCCGTTTCGGGGTCGGTGACGTCCGAGAGGGCGGCGGCGACGTCGCGTTTGACCGACTCGACCTGCTCCGGCGGGACGATCCCCCGGTCGAACCGTTCGGTGTCGTTGACGTAGATCTGGCTCGGGTCGTGTGCGAACGCGACGGTCTCGTCGAAGTCGACGTCGTACAGCCCGTGATCGCCCGGAATCTGCTCGGCGACGCTATCGACGACCCCCTTCGGAAGGTGTTCCACGAGCGCGTCCGGGGTGATCCCGACTCGATCGAGCGCGTCGAGCACCGTGGACTTCGTTAGCCCAAGCGATGCGAGCGAGCCGCGCGCCCCGTCGGCTCCCTTTCGCTCGAGGAACCCCTCCGAGGCGAGCAGCGAGTTGAGGTTGACGAACGTCGAGATCGGCCCGAAGCCGTGGTCAGAGACGACGTACAGCGTCGCGTCTTCCTCCCGCGCGTAGGTCATCGCCTCGCCGACGATCTCGTCCAGCTGTCGGTAGTGGTCGAGGATGACGTCCTCGTCCCAGACGAGGTGCTGGAGGCGATCGGGCGCCGTGTAGACGAAGAAGAACAGTCGCCACTCGTTCTCGCGGGCGAGTTTGTGCATCAGAGATCGCCGCGCCGCCAGGAGGCCGTCGAGGTCACCGACGAACCGATCGGGATCGTCGGTGTACTCGGACCAGTCGAGGCCGATCCGGTAGTCGGGAATCTCGCGTTCGATCTCCGCGTGCAGTTCGGACGGATGTGCGAACTGCTCGGTGCGCTCGGGCGTCATCATCCCGCTGACCATCGCGCCGTCGATCTCGTCGGCCGGATACGTCATCGGTACGTTGCCGGCGACGGCGGGGGTCATGATGTCCCACAGCGCCGGCCGACTGCGATCGGCGCCGGTGTACACGCGGTGGGTGTACGCCCCTTCGAGGGCGTGAAAGCCGTAGATGCCGTGTTTGTCCGCCCACGTGCCAGTCGCGATCGACGGCCACGCGAGCGGGGTCGTCGGCGGGAACGTACTCTCGAGCGGCCCCGTCGCTCCTTCCCGGAAGAGCCGCCCGAAATTCGGCAACTCGCCCGCCTCGCTCCACTTTCGCAGTAAATTCCAGGGGACGCCGTCGATACCCAGTACGAACGCCTTTTCCGCCGTGTTTCCGTTCATAATACAGATCGCGTACTCCGCTGTCTGAACTGTCCCAAACATCGGCCATTGTTATTCCTCGCTTGATCCGATCGCCGAGTCCTCGACGCCCGCCGAAATCGGGGCGATCCGAACCGACGCGGAGCCGCCGCCGACCGTCACCGTTCGATCGGTCCGCGGCGATCGTCGATCACGGTCGAAGCGTCGGCGACGGATCGGTGGCGCCCCCGTCGCAGACCGGTCACGTCAAGAACCGTACCGTCCGCCTGACGTCCAGCAGGCCGCCGAGGGCGGTCCCGACGACCCACACGAGGACCCCGAACCCGATCACGCCGAGCAGCGTCGCCGGTCCGGTGACGAACGAGCGGAGCGCGTAGACGCCCAGCCCCATCACCAGCGAGACGCCCGTCACCCCGACCAGCGTTCGAGCGGCCGACGCGTACCGGATCGGCAACTCGCGGCTGATGATGTAGACGTTCGCACCCGTGTAGACGGAGAAGGTCAGCACGGTCGCGACGCCGGCACCGACGACGCCCCAAACCGGGATCAGAAGCAGGTTCAGCCCGAAATTGGCGCCGGCCGTCGTCGACTTGACGATCGCCCGATCGCGGGCGCGACCGAGGTAGTCGAGACCGTCGCTGGTGATGTTGTTGATCGCGCTCAACAGGACGTACACGCTGAGCACCTGCAAGACGGGAACGGCGCCCAGATACTCCGGGCCGAACACGTACCGGACCATCGGATCAGCGACGAGGACGAGTCCGACGACTGCGGGGACGTACAGGAGGAGGACGTGTTCGAGCGATCGCTCGTACAGCCGGGCGGCGCGATGGCCTTGACCCGCGGCTTTCTGCTCGCCGTAGGTCGGGGAGATGGTGAACCCGAGGGCCTTCGCCGGCGTCTCGGTGACGCTGGTGACCTGCTTCGTGATCGTGTAGTACGCGACCGCGGTCGGGTTCAGCAGGACGCCGACGAGGATCGTGTCGATCTGTTTGTCGATCACGTTCGCGCTCCTCGTCGCCGTCAGCGGGACGCTGTACTCGAGGATCCGGCGAAGGAGCCCCTCCTCCCGCTGCGGGGCGCGCTCGAACGTTCGGTAGAAGCCGACGTAGAGGATCACCAGTCCGAGCGCGACGGCGACCGCCAGGCCGACGAGGTAGCCGGCGAACGCGCCGACGACCCCGAATCCGAGCAGGACGAAGCCGATCGCGAAGATCACGTGGCCCACCGCGAAGACCGAGTTGACGGCGGCGCTGTAGTCGACCCTGTTGAACCCCTGAAACACCTTCGCGAGGTACGTCCGCGCTCCGCGGAGGACGACGTACCCGAACCCGAGAGCCAGCAGCGGCTCGAGTCCGGGTTCCTCGAGGGCTGTCGCGATCCACGGGCTCCCGAGCGAGACGATCGCGCCGACGATCGCTGTGAGTCCGAACAGGACTGCAAGCGACGCCGTGATGATGTGCGGAACCTGCTCGGGGGCCCCTTCGCCGTACTCGGCGACGTATCGAGCGACCGACGACGGGAGCCCGAGCGTTCCGAAGACCATCACGACGTTGAACACCGCGAGCGCGAAAAAGAGCAGCCCGTACTCGTCGGGAGCGAGGAGGAACCGGGCGAGAACGACGCTGAGGACGCCGTTCGCGGCGACGGTGAGGAGGTTCGCTCCCAACGTCGCCTTGAGGCCCCGCGAAATCCGCTCTCCGATCGACATCAGCGAGCGTCCCGCTCGCCGATTCCCGCGGCGGTTGCGCCCGTCGCGCCGACACCGTCGTCGATAGTATCCTGCTGGCGGAGATGCATCGTTCGGTCGTGCCGGACACTCGGGGGTGGGCCCCTTTGTTATGGAGTATTTGGCCGCCGTTCCGGGGCACCTATCGTCGTCGGTGGAACCCTTTCGAAGCTCGGACCGAAGAACGGAACACGCCGTCGATTCGCTCCGATACTGTCGGATGGGCCGCTACGGCATCGGGTCGAACGAGCGCTGAAACGTTACCAGCCCGGGCGAAGGCCGGGTTAGTTGCCTACTCAGATAGCGTCTAGAAAAACGATCTCAAGAAGCGGATACATGATCCCAGATTCCGATGCAATCAAAAAGATGATATTATCGGCTCGTTCGGCTCTGAAGGCGGCACTACGAGTGATCGAGCTAGCAATATATTTGCCGAAAGTGCTAAGTACCTACTATGCCGCTATTCAACTAGGTGGTTGAATGACCATCTGGAGACCAAGACCATGTCAAAAGAAACAACTGCTACCGTAGAATCGCCCAATGAAACCGAATCATATCCGGACCAAGATTGGGGGAAGGTCATCTTCTGTGTGGTACTCGCCATAATCGCGGCTCTCAGTGTGCACTACGTCGTGTTTACGGCTGTGTTCGCGGGCACGAATCTCTCCCCGACCGTGCACGCGTTCGTAGGAATGGTCTTATTCTTCATTGCCGGGTTTGTATCTTTCAGTGTCTTCTATTGAGTATCTTCGAGGCATCTTTGTTATTGGCATAGCGTTTTGGCACTACCAGGAACGTCCGTTCTCGGTCGAGTCTGCAGCGGAGATTAGCTAAGTTTGATGCCGACGTAATCCCGTGGAGAAGACACGAGATGAGCAGTACGAATATCGGAGGACTGTTCCCTGGTCTAGTACCCGAACACGGACAACCGGAGACACTCCCCATTCATTCAACGAAACGGTTAAGCGTCTTCGCGGTGGTGATTCAACTAGATGGTTGAACGAGTGTTAGAAGATGACGAGTTAGACGAGATCTTCAGCGCACTCGCTCACCCGATCCGACGATCGATCCTCGAACAGTTGGCCGACGGTCCAGAACCCGTTAGTGGGTTAGCTGAACCCCACGACGTGTCACTCGCAGCAGTCTCGAAACACTTGCACGTTCTGGAGGACGCTGGTCTCGTTGAAATCGAAAAGGATGGCCGGGTTCGCCGGTGCCACCTGGAAGCTGCGCCGATGAGCGACGCATTCAGCTGGTTACTCCAATACCGTATCTTCTGGGAGGATCGCTTAGACGCATTGGGTGCCCATCTAGAAAACGAACAACCATGAAACACGTAACCACCGGTCGGAGGACTCCATGACAGAATCCGCAGATGATGAGGAACGAAGCTTCACCGTTACCCGTACGATTGAGGCGCCGCCCAAACGGGTGTTCGAAGCGTTCCTCGACCCGGACGACCTCGCCGTTTGGGCGCCCCCACCGGGGTTCGAAGCCGAAGTCGAGGATGTAGAGCCTGAGGAGGGCGGGACGTTCCGGATATGGCTCGAGGGATCGACCGAGGAGACAGAACCCCATTCCCATCCGTTTACAGGCACGTTCCAGGAACTCACGAAACCCGAGAAAATCGTCTTTACCGACGAGTCTATGGTCGAGCAGTTGGGTGAGGACGCCAGGTACACGGCCACCGTCACCTTCAAAGAAGTCCCCGATGGGACCGAAGTGACCGCGCTATTCGAGGGAATCCCCGAATTTGGCGGCGTCGATCAGGCAACTGCCAGATGGGACGCTGCCTTCGAAAAACTCGCCAATCAAGTAGAGTCATAAGAGCCGCATGGCAATCAACGTCTTCCTGCGCCGAACCCACCGCGTCATCGCGGTCCTGTTCCTGGTTACCATTCCCCCTGCAGGCTTCTTCTCGTTTTCTGCCACAGGCAGCGAGGTGTCTCCCGTGGTCTACCTCCCCCTCTTCCCCCTTCTCGGCCTCATACTCACGGGAACCTACCTCCTCGTCAAGCCGTGGGCCCGCCGGCTTCGAGTACGCTGAATATCGAGAGAGCGCGCCGCAGCGAGCACGAAGCCGTGAACAACCCAATGCGATCCGCTGCTGCTCGGCGTGCTCGCGGCTGATATCGAAGTCCGCTACCTCTAGGGTGCCGGCAATCTTCTAAGAAAGCATGACAGAGTCAGAGTCGACAGAGGGTCAGTCGGCAGCCGAGCTGATTGACGAAAGAATCGCCGAGCTTGGGGGCTGGCGCGGGGAGACATAGACGTTCAGCGAGTGACTAAATAACCTTGAAAACGCGTGGTGGACTCGAACCGAACTGAAGATAGTGAGTGGAACCCATCATTTATCAAATACATTCTCTATAGTGATAGACTCGTGTTCATCTTCGGCTAGAGCCACCCATCTCCCTAGACGAGATCTGCGTAGCCAAAAACCCACAGTTCGATCGAACTGTTACGCGGTTCTCGACGTCGTTACCTGGTGACCTCGTCGAACTCGTTCGGATCGATCTCGACGCCGTTGACGCGGACGGCGGCGTCGCCGTCGATGCTGAACTGCTCGATCTCGCCGTCGAACCGCCAGGCGTCGAGGTAGTTCGCGACGACTCCCTTCGCGCAGGTGCCGTCGACGACGGCTTCCTCGTCGATCGTCGCGCCCTCGTCGGTGCTCGGTTCGACGGCGTCGCTGACCGCGAACTCGTACTTCGTCGTGCGGCTGGTCGCGCGTCGACCGTCGACGACGACGGTGTTCACCAGGTTCGGCTCGTCCTCGTTTTCGTCCCCGTCGACCGCGTCGAACTCGCTCGGATCGACCTCGACGCCGTTGACGCGGACGGCGGCGTCGCCGTCGATGCTCAGTTGTTCGATCTCGCCGTCGAACCGCCAGGCATCGAGGTAGTTCGCGACGACTCCCTTCGCATGGGTGTCCTCGACGACGGCTTCCTCGTCGATCGTCGCACCCTCGTCGGTGCTCGGTTCGACGGCGTCGCTGACCGCGAACTCGTACTCGGTCGTTCCGCTGGTGCCGCGTCCGTCGAAGACGACGACGTTCGAGAGGCCCGGTCCCCCTTCGGGAACGGCGTCGATCTCATCGAACTCCGCGGGGTCGATCCGGCGCCGATCGGCGGTGATTCGCGTCGCTCCCTCGAGTTCGCCGATGCACCGGATCGACCCGCCTTTCACGTCGAACGTCTCGTGGCTGCCCGAGCCGATGTGACCGTGCACGTACCAGCGATCGTCGAGTTCGAACACGCGGTCCTGATACTCGTGTCCGTGGGTGTCAGCGTCGTCGCTGGGTTCGACCGCGTCGGCCTTCAGTTCGACGAGGTACTCGGCGTACGAGTCGTTCGTCGCGAACTCGAGCGTGAAGTCCCCTTCGGGGACGTACGGTTTCTCTTGTCCGCCGGATCCGTCGCCACCCGCCGCTGCCGCCGCCTCTTCCGGGCTCGTCGGGCAGCCTTCGGGGATCCGTCGCTGCGGACTTCCCGCGGAACTGCCGACGATCCGCGCCCCGTTCGCGTGGGTCCACTCCGCTCCGGTCCAGCGCGATCGGCGAACGGTGACCGTGGCGTTGTGCCCGGTCGAGTAGCCGCTCTCACCGGCGGCGATGTCGGCGTTGTTGTCGATGAAGTCGCAGTCGACGACTTCCGTCTCCCGCAGCTGGCCCCAGAATCCGCGGTGGCCCTCGATCGAGACGCAGTTTTCGAGTTTGGAGCCGGTGCTGCCCAGGCGGAAGTTCGACGTCCCGCAGCGGTAGGCATAGCAGTTCTTAATCGTTACCGTCCCGCCTTTCCCCTTGCCGGGGAGGCCGGGCGGGCTGGCGTAGATGCCGTTGTCCTGGAAGTGTTGTAGGTAGACCCGATCGAACGTGATGTGTCCCGCGTGGCCCGGGAAGACGTACGGACCGCCGGGGCCGCTCCCGTGGTCCGCATTGGATGCGGTCGTCGTCCCGAAGTGGACGTTCTCGACGCGGCCCTCGGCGTTCGGGTCCGGCACTTCGAGAACGAACGGGTGGACGCTGTTCCGCGTCCCGTCCCAGCGCCCTCTGACGCCGACGTTTCGGATGACCCAGTTATTCGCCCGCGCCCGGACCGCGATCCGGGCGTTCCGAGCGCTGATATCGAAGAGGACGTTCTCCAGAACCTCACCGTCACCGAGGTTCACCCGGTGGGTCTTTCCCGCCGGCACCGTGATGACGTCGTACTCTTCGCCGGCCGCAGCCGCGCTCTTCCCGAACGCCGCCAATCCCGCCGCGCCAGCGGCCGTTCGAAGATACGATCGCCGGTTAAGCCGTCGTTTCCCGACCGAATTTGCAGAGTCGTCTGCCATAGCAGTCAGGACGAAGGTAGACGCTCAAGAGAACATTCGCGTTTATATGATCTTCTTATTTATAGGCTACTCAGGATCCCTGGACTATCAGGAACAATGGTGACGTCTCACTCGTCGCCACCCTGGGCGGCCGCCGCCTGTCTCGGAGTTTCCGGACAGCCCGCCGGCACGCGTACCTTCGGCTTGCCTTCCGATTCGCCGACGATCCGCGCTCCGCTCGTGTGGGTGAGCTCCTCGCCGACCCACCGCGAGTTTTCGAGCGTGATTTCGGCGTCTCGACCGGTCGCGTACTGGCTTTCGCCGGCGGCGATGTCGCTGTTGTTGTCGATGAAGTCGCAGTCGACGACCGTCGTCTCGTTCAACTGACCCCAGAATCCGCGGTGGCCCTCGACCGAGACGCAGTTGCGGAGTTCGGAACCGGTGCTGCCCAGGCGGAAGTTCGACGTCCCGCAGCGGTACGCCAGACAGTTTTCGATCGTCACCGTCCCGCCTCTTCCCTTGCCGGGGAGGCCGGGTGGGCTGGCGTAGATGCCGTTATCCTGGAAGTGTTGTAGGTAGACCCGATCGAACGTGATGTGTCCCGCGTGGCCCGGGAAGACGTACGGACCGCCGGGGCCGTTGGCGTAATCCGCATTGGATGCGGTCGTCGTCCCGAAGTGGACGTTCTCGACGCGGCCCTCGGCGTTCGGGTCCGGCACTTCGAGAACGAACGGGTGGACGCTGTTCCGCGTCCCGTCCCAGCGCCCTCTGACGCCGACGTTGCGAATGGTCCAGTCGTTCGCCCGCGCCCGGACCGCGATCCGGGCGTTCCGAGCGCTGATATCGAAGAGGACGTTCTCCAGAACCTCACCGTCACCGAGGTTGACGCTGTGCGTTTGCCCCGCCGGAACCTCGATCACGTCGTATTCTTTGTCGGTCGCGGCCGCACTTTTCCCGACCGCTGCCAGTCCCGCGGCTCCGACGGCCGCTCGGAGGTACGATCGGCGAGTAATCGAGGATTGCTTCTCGAATTGCGTCGTCATGTATTTTGGTAATGCACCATTACGAGCGGTGAACGCTCGCGTTCATTTGGCGATCTTATTTATAGGGTCGGGAATTTCATGCGATCGGATGCGAGCGGAGATTTTCGCAGTACTGTCACTCTGTGGACGTCTGGAGGCCCGACCGGCGGTTCCGAATCGAAAAATTTGGGGCGACCGTCGACGTCGAACGGGACGGGGCGAAGAAACTGTTCGTTACTCGGCCGAAACGATCGCGTCGAGATCGACGACCGAGTTCCGTAGTCGCACAGCGCACGCCGATACGGGTGGTCGAGCAGTTCCGAGAGCACGTCGTCGATCGGAACAGTTCGATGACGGTGGCGACGTAGACGAGGTCGGTCACTCCGACCCCCTGCGGCGCGACGATCACGTCCGCCCGACCGACGGGAAAAACTGTTACAGATTCGTCTCGTGCGGTCGCAGTCGGGACGGACGACGCGCTCGCCCGATGACCGCGATCGAGCGCGGCCGAGTCTCCCGTTCGTTGCCAGCGCCGCGTGAATCCGTTACGTGCGTCGACCGGGATAGACCTGTCATCACAGACTACTGTCAGTTAGGCGCTAAACTACTATCGTCGACTCTCGTTACCGTCCCGACACGTGGATACTCAGCATGCCTGACCGATCACCGAACGTCTTCGTCCTGACGGTCGATTCGCTCCGGGCCGACGCCTACGAGGCCTGGATGGACAAACTCGCCGCCACGATCCAGGGGGTCGAGTTCCGCAACGCGTTCGCCACCGCGAGCAACACCGGCAGTTCGATGCCCGCACTGGCGGCCGGCGTCTACTGCGATCGGGTAGCGAACGCGACGCCGAACCTCAAACTCGGCGAGAGCCGGGATGACGACGGTCTCACGACGCTGGCGGAAGCGCTCTCTGATGCGGGCTACGAGTGCTCGCTGTGGAGCGACAACGTCATCTTCGGGGCCGAGCGGAACTACGATCGGGGGTTCGGTGGCGGTCGAACGGGAACGCCGAACTGGAAGAACCGCGCCCAGACGCTCGTCCAGCGGACGGGTTCCGATCGGCTGTTCGACGCCTGTCGGTGGGCGTACTTCAACGTGCTCGGCCGAATCGAGTCAGCGGTGGCCTCGGACGCCAACTACTACGTCTCCGCGGAGACCCACCACCGCTCAGTTCTCGACGCCCTCGAGGACACCTCCGGCGGCCAGATGCACTGGATCCACTACATGGACGTCCATCACCCGTTCGAACCGCCGGCGGAGTACCTCGCCGACAGACCGTTACACGCCGATCGACGACCCGAGGAACTCGCCGACCTCTCGTCCGCAGCGATCGTCCGGAACCGCGGCGCGGGGACGTCCGACGAGGACGTCGAAGACGTCGAACAGGCCTACCTGGCCGCCTGCGAGTACCTGCGGGATCGGATCGCGTCGTTCGTCGAGACGCTAATCGAGCGCGACCACTACGTTCCGGGCCACGACGTGCTCGTGTTCACGGCCGATCACGGCGAAGGATTCGACCGCGAGTTACACGGAATGCTCGGACACACGCCGACGCCGGCGTTCTGGGACGATCTCGTCCGCGTCCCGCTGATCGTCGGCCACCCGGCGTGGGACGCCGCCGCCGTCGAGTACCAGGTCAGCCAGATCGACCTCATCCCGACGGTGCTGCGCGCACTCGACGTTCCAGTTCCCGACTCCGCCGAGGGTACGGCGGCCGAGCGGCCCTCGGACCTGCGCCGCGAACGGATCTTTTTCACCGCAACCGGCCCGTACCGAACCTATCACGGCGTTCGCAGCCGGTCCGGGCGGAAGCTCTTCGCGGACCGGATCAGCGACTCGGATTCCGTCGAGTTGACCGGCGACGACGGGGATGAACTCGATCGCGAGCGCGTCCTGCTCACCCGCGTCGAAGACGGCGAGGAGACGATCGAGTTCGAACGCGACCTGGACGCCCGGACGAAACCGTCGAACGCCGCCGATCGGAAGCACTGGCGGGAACTCCACCGGCGCCTTTGCGACGCGCGGGGCGAGGTCGCCACCCGGCGATTCGACGCCATGCTCACCGACGAGACGGTCGCCCAACTCGAGCAACTGGGTTACGTGGACAACATTCGGTGAACGGGCCGCGCGGGATCGGTTCTGGGCTGCGTCCATCTCGGAGAGCTGCTCGTGACGGAGAACCGACGGAGAATCGGAGCGGTCGGGCATCGATCCGACGGCGGGTTCGATCGACGCGAATCGTCAGGTCTTCCCGATCGAGCCCGATAACTTCTGGTAGGCCGTCTTCGCCAGTTGCATTTCGACGCCCGCGGATTCGACCACGTAGTACGGGCGAAGGTCGCCGTTGAACTTGCCCTTGTACTCGCAGAGCCGCTCCGTGTTCGCTCCGACGAGATCGTATCCCGAGACGGAGTCGAACTGGGGATCGGTGACGAGGTCCTCGAGGATCGTCCGGTGGAGCATGTTGTTCACGCTCACGTTCTCGTAAGTGGCGACGACGCCGCCTTGCCAGTAGTAAGCGAGGTCGTTCGAGTACAGGGTGACGATCCCGCTCAGGTACTCCCCGTCCGGCCCGCGGGCCACGTAGACGCGCCACCGATCGTCGTCGAGTGACGAGAGAAGATCGCGGAGGAACGCGTGCGTCATCGGGGGCGTATCGTCGTGTTTCTCGAACTGATCGATGACGTCGTCGTAGATCCGCAGCGCCGACTGGATCCCCTCCGTCTCGATCGTCAGGTCCAGATCTTCGAATCGGCGCATCTCGTTTCGGAGGCTCTTGCTGAACCCCGTCATCACGTCCTCCATGTCGTTGCACCCCTCGACGTCGACGACGTACGTGAACTGCGGCTCCATCGCGAGGTCGTTCCAGCCGTACGGTCGCGGATCGGTGTAGCCGACGGGACAGGTCATTCGAAAGAGGGTCGTCCGCTCGTCGACGTCGAGGGCGTCGATCATCCCGTTGGCCAGCTCGTCGTTGATCTGCTCCCACTTCCGTTGTTTCGGGCTGTGCGGGTTGATGATGGGTCCGAGCCGCGGCACGCCGAACGAGACGGGCGGCGAGAACACCGTTTTACCGATCGATCGCTCGGCGACGAACGCGGGGACGAGCCCGACCGCGTGATCGCCCTTGTACGCGCCGTACAGGTGCAACTCGCTGTCGGTGTGGTCGGCGAGCACCGAGAGCGCGTCGGGGTCGTGGAACACTTCGGTGCCGCTTGCTGGAAGGGCGTCGCGCCACTCCGCGAGGTCGATCCGTTCGACGTCCATAATAGTCACGCGTTTGGGAACTACTGCTCTTGTTATTCGCACGGTACGCCCGAGCGGGCGGTCGTTTACGCCGGGTAACGGGGCGGCTAGCCGACCGAATTCGGGAGCGACGAACCGCAGATCGACGGATTCGAGCCGAATTACCGGCCGCTTTCCGTCGCTGCCGTTCCGATCGCGATCGTCGAGGCGGTACGGCGTCACCACTCGGCGCAGGCTCGGCCTATCGGGGCGAGACCCCCTCGATCGCCGCCGATGCCTCCGGAAGGCGGCGACCGTCCGCCGGTATGAGACCGATAACAAACCTCGTCGGCCGTCTCATCGATCGATCAGGACAGGGTGGCCTTTCAGCATGAGATACCTGTTTTTCGCAAACACGCCGGCGCACGTCCATCTGTACAAACACGCCGTGCAGGCGCTCGAGGAGCGGGGCCACGAGGTCTTCGTCCTCGCGCGCGACTACACCTGCACGGTCGATCTGCTCGAGTGGTACGACATCCCCTACGAGGTGTACGGCTACTGCGACACCTCGAAGGGATCGCTGTTGAGCCGACTGCCAGCGCACTACGTGCGGGCGATCCGCCGCGCCCGCCGGTTCGATCCGGACCTGATCTTCGGGATGGGAAGTTACGCGGCCCACACCGGCGCCGTCAGCCGGACGCCGACGGTCCTGCTCATCGACTCCGAACCGGCGTCGCTCGACCACGCGCTCTCGACGCCCTTCGCCCGGGCGATCCTGACGCCGAACACCTTCCGCAAGGACCTCGGGGACGACCACTACGTGTTCCCCGGGTTCAAGGAGTGTGCGTACCTCCACCCCGAGATCTACGAGCCGAACCCGTCGATCCGATCGAAGCTCGGGCTCGGCCCCGAGGAGTCGTACGCGATCGTTCGGCTCAACGCCTTCGGCTCCCAGCACGACGTCGGCAAGCGTGGGATCACCGGCGAGCAGCGGTATGAACTCATCGAGCGGCTGAGCGAGGAGACGACAGTGCTGGTCTCCGACGAGGGCGGCGACGTCGACTTCGACGGCCTCCCCGCGCGGCCGTTCGATCTCCACCCCGCGCTGTTGCACGACGTCCTCGCGGACGCCGAACTGCTGGTCGCGGACACCCAGACGATGGTCACCGAGGCGGCGCTGCTCGGCACGCCGGCGATCCGATCGAACTCCTTCGTCGGCGACTCCGACATGGGGAACTTCGTCGAACTCGAGAACCAGGGCCTGATCCACAACGTCGCCGCGTTCGACGACGTGATCGACCTCTCGATGCGGTTGCTCCGCGACGACGACGCCGAAGAAACGTGGCAGCGACGGCGCACCGAGTTCCTCGCGGACAAGGCGAATCTGACCGAAGTCATCGTCGACGTGGCGCGCGATCGGGGTCGCGTCGGCGACGTCGATTCGCTGCGGCAGTTCGATCGGCCGGCGGCGTCGGAGGCCGCCCAGTCGGTCGGCATCGGCGGCGACTGAGCGCCCCGACCGGTCCTTCGATCGCGGCCGATCGACTCGCTCGCTCGATTCCTTCCGCCGTCCGATCGAGACGCGCTCAGCGCCTGGACGGCGTCGACGCGTCGGTTTCCGACGCCCCTTCGAGCTTCGCATAGAGCTGTTCGGGCGAGCCGATCCACGCGCCGAGTTCCTGGGCGCGCTCGACGAGCCACCGGTACAGCGTTCGGTAGCCGGGGAACTCGCGCTCGTTGAAGTATCGCGGGTGCCAGAGCGCCGTCATCACTGCGTCGTTGGCGGCCGCCTCAAGCAGCACCTCCTCGCAGCGGTCGCGGGCGTCGTCGTACCGGGCGTCGGGATCGGGGAGGGCTTGCTCCATGATCGTCACCGGGAAGACGCGGAAGTCGTCGCCGAAGGGGCGGAGCGGCCGGTAGCCCGCGGTGAATCCGCACTCCGTTCCCGATCCCAGGCTCGAGTCGTACCGGAGCCCGATCGCCCGATGGTGGTGCCACGTCTCGGGGACCGAGAGGCGGAGGTGGTGCTGTCGACCGCCGGCGATCGGCCGTCCGAGGGCGTCCTCCAGGACCGCTTTCTCCTCGCGCAACCGCTCGCGATCGTCGGCCGTGTGGTACGAGCCGTGGAGTCCGACCTCCCAGCCGCCGGCGTCGAGTTCGCGAACGATCTCGGCCATCTCGGGCGCGGCGACGTCGTACCGGCCGAGGTGCTCGATCCAGTTCGCGGCGGCGAACCAGTCCCCGACCGGCCGATCGGCGAGGAGGTGTTGCTCGTTCAGGAAGTAAAACGCCGACCGGACTCCGAGCTCCTCCTCGAGCGCCATGATCTCCTCGAACTGCCAGTACGGGTTCGACGGGGACAGCGCTGTTTTGAGGTGGTACGTCGGCCGCTCTTGGAGCGCCCGATAGAACGATCGGAACCCCTTGTACGGCCGATCGACGTCGTGCGTGAGACAGAGCGCGAACGTCGCGTCGTCCGGGATCGGCGCCCGGTCCCGGGGAAGCTCCTCGAGCCGGCGTGCGATCGAGCGCGCCGCCGACCCACCGGCGCCGGCGTCGGTGCGGATCGACCCCGATCGGTCCCGTTCGGCGGCGTCGGTCATCTATGCGGCGCCCCCGGCCGATCGTCGAGCGCACCGGCGCGTCCGGCGTTCGCGCGTTCGACAGTCGTTCGAGCGGCCCTCACCCGCCGATCGGTCCGACGCCTGCTTCCGGGGATCGGGCCCGGTACCGGTCGCGATCGGCGTCGGGCGTCGCCGTCGAGAGGCTGACGAAGAGACATCTGTATCGTGACTCGTCGAGTGGGAGGCTAGCGCCACCGATAGTAAATAACGCCCTTACCGCCCCTCAGCGGCGTTCCAAAGCGGATCCTGACCCGTTCGTGACGTGTGAGAAAGGGAAACCCTTTTATTTACGTTTGGAAAAGGGTCGACAATCACGATTCTATGTCGCTCTCTAGTATCCTTTCGGAGTTGTTCCCGCGGTCGGAGTCGGATACCGAATCGTCCGACTCGATGGACTCAGACGCGTCGATCGTTTGCGAGTGTCGAACCTGCGGGACGAACGTCTCGGCCGGAACGACCCGGTGTCCGACCTGCGATGGGGACGACATCGTGACCTACTCGATCGAGTGAGGCTCCAGGCGATCCACTCGCCCGTCCTCGTCGGCGACGTGATCCTCGTCCCGCGTCTCCTCGAGAGGCGCGTTCTCCTCGGCGTCGAGCCAGATTGCGATTCCGAGGGCGACGAGTCCGAGCAAGCCGGTCGCGAACGACGCCAGCGCCGGGGTGATCCGATCGCCCGCGTCGCCCCGGAGCGTCCCGGCGAACCCGGCCAGACTGCCGGAGATTCCCGCGGTTCCGGCGCCGTAGAAGACGACCGCCGGGTGGAACTCCCGGACGACGTATCTTGCCTTCAATCGCCAGCAGAAGCTCCGGAGCAACAGCAGCGAGACGAACCTGACGAACGGGAGGTACCGAATGCTGCTCTCTTCGGCGCCGTAGACGGCCGACATCGGAACGTCCACGACGCGGCGATCGTTGACGTTGAGATGGGTCAGGATGTGGTTGAGGAAGCCGTACTGATCGGTAATCGCGTCGAGGTCGAGTCCCTCGATCGTTTCGCGCGAGATGGCCGTGTAGCCGTTCTGGGGGTCCCCGATGGTCCAGTATCCGGTTGCGAACTTCGAGAGGCCGGTCAGCAACGCGTTGCCGACGAAGCGGAAGGTGGACATTCCCTCGCGATCCTCGGGGTCGAGCAATCGGTTCCCCTTCGCGTAGTCGGCCTCGCCGGTCGCGACGGGATCGACGATCCGATCGAGGATCTCGGGGTCCATCTGGCCGTCACCGTTCATGACGGCGACGACGTCGATATCGTCCTCCAGGGCGTGCTCGTAGCCGGTCTTGACGGCCGCGCCGTAGCCGCGGTTCTCGTCGTGTCGGATCGGGACGACCCGACGTCCGTCCCCGCCGTCGGCGATCGCTCGCTCCGGTTCGATCGCTCCGTTGATCTGGTCGGCGACCCGCTGGATCACGTCCCACGAGTCATCTGGCGAGGCGTCGTCGACGGCGTAGATCCGATCGACGAACCCTGGCACGGTCTCGATGACGCTCCCGACGAACGCCTCCTCGTTGTACGCCGTGACGACGACGCCGATCGTGCGGTCTTTATACATCGTTTCCCCCGCGCGTTTCGGTGCGATCGGGTCGTTCTCGCGGCGCCGATCGACCGCCGTCCGGCGCGGTCGGTTCGACCCCGGGCGGGTCGGCGGATCGAGACGCCCGGGGCGATCGGCCGTCCAGCGACCCCGCGAGCGTGTAGCTGCGGTGGTCGGTTCCCGAGAGGTCGAGGGCGTCGCGGCCGTCGACGACCACCATCGGATCGAGTTCGTCCCACGGAATCTCGTCGAACGCCTCCTGCGGCGTGACCAGGACGGCCGCGTCGAACGACTCGTCGGGCAGGGCCCCGATCGAGACGGGACGGGCGCCGTAGTCGGCCGGATCGACCAGCGGATCGACGCCGGCGACGTCCGCGCCGTGATCGGTCAACGCCTCGATAACGCCGAGCGCCGGCGACGCTCGCGTCTCCTCGACGCCGGGTCGGTAGGTAAGTCCGAGAACGACGATCGACGCGTCGGCGAGGTCGGCGCCGGCCACGGCGAGTTCGCGCTCGAGGCGATCGACGACGACCGACGGCATCTCGTCGTTGACCCGGCGGGCGGTCCGGGTCACCGCCATCGGTTCCTCGGCCTGCGAGAGCAGGAAGTGCGGGTAGTAGGGGATGCAGTGACCGCCGACGCCGGGGCCGGGGTCGTGGAGCTGACACATCGGCAGGTCGTTGGCGGTCTCGATCGCCTCGCGGACCGAGATCTCGAGTTCGTCGGCCAGCCGACCCAGTTCGTTCGCGAGGCCGATGTTGACGTCGCGGTAGATCCCCTCGAACACCTTCACCGACTCGGCCGTCGTCGCGTCCGAGACGGGGCGGACCTCGTTGTCCGAGAGTTCGTCGTAGACGATCGCGGCGGCGCGGGTGCTCTCGTCGTCGACGCCGCCGACGACCTTCGGGTACCGTCCGCGGATGTCCCGCAGCGCGGTCCCCGAGGAGGTTCGTTCGGGGCAGAAAGCCAGGCCGAACTCGTCCGGATCGAGGTCGCTCTCGCTCGCGAGGTGCGGCCCCAGGACGTCCCGGCAAGTCCGCGGCGGCAGCGTCGACTCGGCGATCACGAGGTCGCCCGGGTCGAGGCCGACGGCGATGTCGTCGGCAACGGCCTCGACGGTCGTCAGATCCGGCCGGTTCTCGTCGTCGAGCAGCGTCGGCACGATGATGACGTGGATCCGGGCCTTCCGCGCGGCGGTCGGGCCGTCGGTCGTCGCGTCGAGCCGATCGGCGGCGACCTGTTCCGCGACCAGGTCGTCGAGACCCGGTTCGCCGACGACGTGGCTTTCGCCGGCGGTGACGGTCTCGACCACTTCGGGATCGACGTCGACTCCGGTCACGTTCCCGGTCGTCTCGGCGTACACCGCGGCCAGCGGAAGCCCCATCTTGCCGAGGCCGTAGACGGCGACCGGGACGTCGCCGCCGGTCAGGCGCTCGCGCAACCGGCTCTCGGGCAGCTCCGTGTCGTACGGCGCGGTCCCGTTTCGATCGCTCCGATCGTTCCGGTCGTTCATGCCGTCGCGAGTCCGATCGGTCACGCTTCCACCTCCTGTTCCTGCTCTCTGCGATCGGACTCGACAAGGGAGTCGAGTTCCTGGATGATCTCGAGCGCGTCGATCCCGTCCTGGGCGGTCACTTCGGGCTCCGTTCCGGTTCGGACCGACTGCACGAACGATTCGAGTTCGTGCCGGAGCGGTTCGCCGTTCGCCACGCGCGGTCGTTCGACGACGCTTTCGTGTCGGTATCGATTCTGGCCGTCGTCGGTGAGGTACTCCGGATAGGAGTCGCGGTGGATCAGGACCGACTGTTCGAGGTAGTCGACCTCGACGAGACACTCCTTGGCCGTCACGGAGAGCTTTCGAACCTTCTTCTGGGTCAGCCGGCTTGCCGTCAGCGACGCGACCACGTCGCCGTAGCGCATCGCCGCCGTGGCGTACTGGCCGTCGTCGGTCCCGCTGGCGGTGATCCCCGACGGCTGCTCGTCGAGCAACGCGCCGACGACGTCGACGTCGTGGACCATCAGGTCGAAGATGACGTTTCCTCGAGCGGTCCGATCGACCGGTGGTCCGAGCCGTTCGGCCTCGACGGCGATCACCTCGAGATCGTCGATCAGCTCGGTGACGGTCTGGACGGCCGGATTGAACCGCTCGATGTGCCCGACCTGCAGGACGAGGCCCGCGTCCCGCGCCTGGGCCGCGAGCGCCCGCCCTTCCTCGACCGTGCTGGCGATGGGTTTCTCGACGAGAACGTGGACGTCCGCGTCGAGACAGGTCGAAACGAGGTCGTAGTGTACGTGGGTCGGCACGGAGACGGTGACGACGTCGCAGCGCTCGAGCAGCGTCTCGAGCGTGACGGACTCGGTCCCGTACTCATCGGCGACCCCCCGCGCGAGTTCTCGGTCGCGGTCGCAGACCCCGGCGAGGTCGACGGTCGGCAGTTCACTGTACACCCGTGCGTGGTTCTCCCCCATCGCGCCGACGCCGATGACGCCGGCGCGAACGTAGGCTCGCTGTGTCATTGATTTGCGTAGTGGTCTCGCACTGCTTCGACGACGCGACGTCGGTCGCGATCGGAGAGGCCGGGGTGGACCGGCAGCGAGAGGACCTCCTCGGCGGCGCGCTCGGCTCGCGGGAGCCGCGTCGCGGCCGTGCTCACCGATTCGTAGGCCGGTTGCCGGTGGATCGGCGTGTCGTAGTAGACGCACGTGTCCACGCCGTGCTTCTCGAGCGTCGCCGCGAGCCCCTCTCGATCGTCGGTTCGGACCGTGTACTGGTGGTAGACGTGGCGGTACCCCCGCGGCTCGGTCGGAGTCTCGAGCGGCAGGTCCGCGAGTTCGTCGTCGTACGCGCTCGCGGTTTCGCGTCGGGCCCTGTTCAGCGATGGGAGCCGCTGGAGCTGGACGCGACCGATCGCCGCCCCGAAGCTCGTCAGCCGGTAGTTGTGCCCGAGCTCGACGTGGTCGTAGCCGCCCGTCCCGGTCTCGCCGCGGCCGTGGTTCACGTAGCGGGCGACCCGATCGGCGACGTCGTCGCGGTCGGTCGTCACCATGCCGCCCTCGCCCGTCGTCATGTTCTTCGTCGGGTAGAACGAGAAGCAGGCGGCGTCGCCGAACGTTCCGACCCGATCGCCGCGGACCGTCGCGCCGTGGGCCTGACAGGCGTCCTCGACGACGAACAGGTCGTGATCGTCGGCGACGTCGAGCAGCGCGGGCACGTCGGCCGGTAGCCCGTAGAGGTGAACCGGAAGCAACCCGACCACGTCGTCTCGCCGGGCGACCGTCTCCGCGACCGATTCGGGGTCGAGAGTGTAGGTTTCCGGGTCGATATCCGCGAAGACCGGCACGCCGCCCGCGAGCCTGATGGCGTTGGCGCTCGCCACGAAGGAGAAGGGCGACGTGACGACGGCGTCACCCTCCCCGACGCCGAGCGCCTCGAGCGCGGCGTGCAGCGCCGTCGTCCCGTTCGAGGTCGCGACGCCGCGATCGGCCCCGCAGAACGCCGCGAACTCCTCCTCGAAGGACCGAACCTCGGGCCCGTCGGCCAGCGTTCCGCTCTCGAGGAGCGATCGGACGCGTCCGATGGCGTCCTCGTCGAGCGTCGGATCGGCGATCGGCACTCGCGTTCCGGCGTCCGCCCCGGCCTGCATCGGGTCCGCGTCTCCGCTCGTTCCAGCGTCGATACTCGTCTCCGCGTCCGCGTCGATATCGGTGTCTGTGTCGGTCATGCGAGTTGGTTCGGTCCCTCAAGCGGTTCCGGGAGCGATTCGGCCGTCGCGGGCGCGCCGACCGCGAGCGTGTCCGGCGGAACGTCGTCGGTCACCACGGCGCCCGCGGCGACGAACGCGTTCGACCCGACGGTCACGCCGGGGAGCAGCGTCGCGTTCGCGCCGATCGATGCACCCTCCTCGATCGTCGGTCCCTCCAGGCCGTCGTCGCGTCGGACCGGGTACTCGTCGTTGGTCATGACGGCGCCGGGTCCGACGAACACGTTGCTCTCGATCGTCGTCTCGGTGGGAACGTAGACGTTCGTCTGAAGGCTCACGTGCGAGCCGATCGTCGTCGTCCCGTCGATGACGGTCTTGGTGCCGACGAGGACGTCGTCGCCGATCGTCGTCCCCTCGCGGACGAGCACGTCGTGGCCCGTCGCGAAGCCGTCGCCGATCGTCACGTCGCCGTAGACGATCGAGCCGGCCCTGATCGTCGCGTCGTCCCCGACGCGGGTCGGCTCGTCGAAGTCGCCGTATCCGACCGCGGCCTCGTCGTCGACCGTACAGTTCTCTCCGGAGACGAACCGGCTCACGGCGATACACCCCGCTTACGCCGCGTAGCATCCGACCGAGACGATTCGGGCCGGGGCCGCCGGCCGAATCGTCGTCCGTGTTTTCGTTTCATAACGTATCGATACCCGTGTGGGCAGTCGTCCTGACACAGCGGGTAACGAGGCTTTGTTATCCCCGACGTGATTGGTCCGTAATCGCAAACTACAGCGATCGAGAGATGACATTCGGCGTCGGCGGGCCACCGGGTCGATCGGGGGCACGCTCGTCGGTTCGCCGCGTTCACTCCCGCGGAAATATCGGCTTGGTCGTCAGTCACGAGCGCTAACCGGTACAAATCCCTTTCTGATGGGTAGCTGAGCGATAGTAAAGGGTCGTAGGGTGGGACTGGGTGGTGTGAGGTATCCGACCACACCCGGACGCCGGGAACGGGAACGAACTGGTATCCCATGACTGACACCGAACTCACACAGGCTGAACTCTTCGACGTATTCAGTAACGCCCGACGACGACGAACGGTCCGGTACCTGACCCGACGCGGCGGCTCGTGCGACCTCGCGCCGCTGGTCGAACAGGTCGCCGCCTGGGAGAACGATGTCGATCGGGACGAGGTAACCCGCACGCAGCGACGTCGGGTCTACATCTCGCTCTACCAGACCCACCTCCCGATGCTCGAGGACAACGGGATCGTCGACTGGAACGCCGACGACCACACCATCGAACTGCTGCCGAACGAGGAGCTGTTCGAGCCCTATCTCGATCGACGACTCGACGGCCAGCGGCCGTGGCACCGCGTTTACGCTGGCGTCACGACGCTTGGTATCGTCGCGCTGGCGCTCTCGTGGCTCTCGGTCGGTCCCGTTTCGGCCGCCGTCGCGCCCGCGATCGCGTTGGTTCTCTCCGTAATCGTCCTCGCCGTGTCGGTGGCACAGCACGTCGAACGCCGACCCGGATCGATGGGTACGACGATCGGCGTCGGCCGATAACGATTCCCGCCGTCGGTCGGATGCCTCGACGCGGTCGGTTTCTGCGTTCCTCGAGTCGTGACTCCGTCACTCTACGGGTGGCTTCCGTCTCGTCCCGGCTCGACGTCGACGCGAGTCTCGGGCGGACGCGATCGACGCGTACCCGGCTAGCCGTCCGAGACCGTGACCCAGAAGTACGTATCCTCCGCCGCGTTTTCGTTCGTCGGTTCCGCGGGCGGCTCGCCGTCGTATAAGAGGACGCTTATCCGGACCGTCTCGCCCGCGTTTGCGGTCGGCGTCACGGTCCACTCGCCCCTCCCGGTCGCCCCGTCCGCGACGCTGGCGTCGGCCGTCTCGAGCGCCGTTCGATCGACGACATCGCCGTTCTCGAACCGCTGTTGCTGCACGACGACCGTGTACTCCTCGTCCGTTCCCTCCTGGTTCTCGATCGAGACCGTCATCGGAATCGGCTCGCCGGGGGCGATTTCGTCCGGAAAGTCGCCGGCGACCAGTTCGCCCTCGTCGTTTTCCGTGTACAGCGCCAGTTCGGTGAACCCGCCCGCCGACGCGGGCAGCAGAATCGCGACGAGCAACGCGCTGACGGCCGCGCCGATCGCGATTGCGAGCACGATTCCCGAGAGGGTTACCGTTCCGCCCTCGCTCGAGCGCAGTCGATCGAGGGGGGCGACGGAGAAGCGCTGCGCTTCGGGCGTTCTGAGCCGACGGACGACCCCCACCTGGGCCAGACCCACGGTCCCGAAGGCGAGTCCGGCGGCGACCGACTCGGTCGCGAGCCCCCATTCGGTCACGGCCAGTCCCATCGCGAGCACCGGAACGATCGCGATCGAGAGCGCCAGCGAAAGTGCGAGCCGTTCGGCGAGGTCGATGCCCCGCGGGCGCCGTTCGGCGACCGTCGCGGCCGACGCCCGAGCGGATCGATCGGCGGCCGGGAACAACAGCGAAACCAGCGCGTATCCCGGCAGAAAGAGGATGAGCGGCAGCGCGAGACCGAGTCTGAGCGCGCTTCCCTGGGGGTACGACGTAACGACGAGGTACGCCGCCGCTGCCGCGAGCGACGTCAACGCGAGGTCGAACGGATACCGCCGGAGGAGCCCGACGCCGGTCCGGGTGCTCGTCCCGTGACTCATCGGCTTGCCTCCGGTCGCGGGCGGCCCGCCGATTCGAGTGCCGTCGATACGAAGCCCATAATCGATGTAGCGGAGTACTCCCTGTCGGTTTGTTATGGCGATATTACTCGTCCTGGTGGGGAGATACCACCGAGAGCGGGGCTGTCGGCCTCGAAAACCCGAGTCGAGACTAGCCGGTCCGATCGTGTCTCGAACGTCCGGGGGCGTCGCCGCGGCTCTTCGGTCTTCAACCCCACCGTCCGGTCGCAGCACACACCGATCGCTAGAAATCGACGTACTGTGCCTCCCACTCGCGACGCTCTTCGATCTCCCGTCGACCGGCCTCCGTAATCGCGTAGTAGTTCGTCCGCCTGTCGAGCTGTCCCTTCTCGACCAGCTCCTTGTTGACGAGCGTGTCGAGGTTGGGGTACAGTCGACCGTGATTGATCTCGGAGCTGTAGTACTTCTCGACTTCGTCCTTCACGGACTGTCCCGACGGTCGATCGGCACCTGCGATCACGTACAGCAGGTCCCGCTGGAAGCCGGTCAGATCGTGCATTGCTCAATCACAGTGACCGTTCCACTGAGTAGATATTTGTTATCCGTATCATACAGCGCTGTTAGCCCGGTTTTCAGCGATCGTTCGCGATAGAAAACGATCGTTCCAGAGACTGTCAGCTGAGGCGAACCGTCGCTCGATATCGCCGTACGGACTGCGAGGCGACCGGGAGGCCGCCCCGCAGAGCGTCCGTTGCGTGAGATTTCGGATCGGTCACGCGTCGGTACTCGATACCGAGACCTGTATCCCGTCGGCGCCGATCCGGACCCGGAGCGAATCCACCGTGGCCTCGTACGCCGTCGTGTGCGATCCGTCTTCGTCGAACCGGACGCACTCCGCCAGGAGGTCGCTCTCGAGCAGGTTATTGATTCGCCGATACACCGTCGCGGACGAACTATCGGTCCGTTCGGTCAGTTCCTTTGCCGTCTTCGGACCCTCGCTCGTCGCCACAAGGATCGTTCGGGCGCACTCGTCCCCGAGGACGTCCAGTTGCGCCGCCGGGTCGTCCGTCGTTTCCGATCGCGTATTACTCACGTTCGTTGACATAGTTGTACGTACCCGTCTCCCACGGGCTGGGGTCGTTCGCTCTCTGTACCGAGAGGTGTCGATACCGGACAGATGGACCCACCGTCCACGACTGGCGCGACTGACTCCATTTCTTCCAGCGCTACGATCGGTAAGCCATAGTGGTATTTTATAACGATGTACCTTATCCTCAGAAGGAGCGTCATTCGAACGCGAAACGTCGGGTTTCGAATCGGAAACTATCCCTTTCGTGCGCGTGACCGTCCGGTCAATCCGAAGTTTTCACGCCGAATACGGTCCAATCCGTGTGAATCCACGGCGAGGACGATCTCGGACGGCGCACGGCAAAATCCGGTTCACAGCCGGTGTGCGAGGATCTCGGGCGGAAATACGGAGTTTCCGCGGTCGGCGTTCGTTACTCGGAGTGAACGGTCGGCGTCCTTTATTCGGATCTGCCCCCCTCGATGGACTGATGTCCGGACGAGCGTTGCAGTCGGTTCGCGAGACCGCCATCCGACCCGCGGCGTCCGGCCCCGGAACGCACGGCACGATGTGTCTTCCGGAAAAGCCGCCGTGGGCGCGGTGTTCGCGATCGGGCAGCCGCTCGTCCGGTACCATCCACCCCCACCGCACATATGACCCCCTCACAACAAAACTGGAAGCCGATGGAATCGTCGACGGCGGGCGCTCGCTGTCGTAACTGTGGCAACCACGTCACACAGCAGTTCGCCCGCGTCTTCGGTGATAACGGCGATGTCGTCCACGGCTGTCCGGCGTGTACGACGTATCGAGAGATGCAATCCGGCGGTCACCTCCCCGGTGACTGAGCATCCGTTCGTTTTCCACTCGTCCGGGAGTGAGTTGCGTTCGTCGTTCTGCCGGCGGGAGCAGTCACCCGTCAAACCAGTAATTTAACCGCTATTTATAATACTGAAAATAATACCGCACGTTAAAGTTAGTGGTCAGCGAAGAAGTGACGTACATGGTAATAGGTGGTGGAGTGTCCGATAATCGAAGTTTTTTGCTGATCAATGTCTGTCCAGACGAATCGAACTGAGTCGCTCGCAGAGAGCGAGGTCTTTCACATCCTCGGTAACGACAGACGCCGGGCCATCGTACAGTTGCTCGCCGTCGAGTCGGGGACCGTCGACGTCTCCGACGTCGCTACCGAGATCGCCGCGAGCGAGTCCGACGCCTCTCCCGTCCCGAACAATCTCTACAAGAGCGTCTACGTCTCGTTGCAACAGACGCACCTCCCACAGCTGGAGGAAGACGCGGTCATCGAGTACGACTCCGACGCGAAGACGATCACGCCCGGCCCGAATTTCGACGACGTCCTCACGTACGTCGATGGACACAGTTCCGACCAGTCCTCGATGTTAGAGCTACACCTCGGTCTCTGCGTGCTCGGTCTCGCCGTCGTCGCCCTCTCGGGGCTCGATCTCCCGGCGGTCTCGAGCATCGATCCCGTCCTCTCGAGCGTCTTTGTCCTTCTCACCGTCGCCGCCAGCAGCATCTATCGACTGTTCGGCTGACCGAGAGACAGGTTCGATCGTCGGCTCGGCTCTCGGATCCGTCCCGCAAGCTCCGACACGAATGGCCGCAGCTCGAGCGAACTCTCGCGCGATCCTGTGCGCGTCGTTCCGATTACCGTACGGTAAAAAAGGCTGCTCGATCGGTCGTGAACGGCTACCCGCTCAGCCGAGCAGGCTCTCCGTCGATTCGTTTTCCTCGATGACCGTGGCCCCACTGTCGTTCTCGTCGCCCGTGTCCGCTTCATTCTCGTCGCCCGTGTCCGCTTCATCCTCATCGCCCGTGTCCGCTTCATCGCCCGTGTCTGCTTCGCCTTGGTCTATATTCGTCGCCGTTTCGTCCTCGTCTTCGTCATCTGCGTCGGCTTCGTCCTCGTCTACACCCGTCTCCGTTTCGTTCGTATCGGTGTCCGTTTCGTTCGTATCGGTGTCCGCTTCATCCGTGTCGGTTTCGGCGACATCGTCACCGAGATCGTCACCGTCGGCCACGATCACGATGATCTGCGCCTGCTCGATCGTAACGTCGATCTCTTCGGGAGCACCGTCTTCCTCGACGGCGGGCTCGTCGGTTTCGTTCTCAACGACCTCTTCGGTCTCGTTTTCCTCAACGATCCCTTCGTTTTCTTCGCCGATCGCGTCGGTCTCGTTCTCTTCGGTTATGTTCTCTTCAACGACTTCTTCAGTAACATTCTCTTCGGTAACATTCTCTTCGGTAACATTCTCTTCGGTTACGTTCTCGCCCACCTGTTGTTCGCCGTCGACCGTCACGACGGCGTCGTCGGTCACCGGTTCACCCTCGGGAGTGAGGTAGGGGCCGTCCTCCTGGCCTTGGGTTTCGACGAAGTCGTACGTCTGGTTAGCGTTCGTGTCGAGGTGGGGCATCGCGATGAGCGTCTCGTCCTCGGTCAGCGGCTCGTCGAGCGTCACGGTAACGTTGTCGTGCGTTCCGGGCTCGAGGTACTCGGAGACGCCGATTACGCTCCCGACGGCGTTCCCGACGAGCAGGCTACTGTTGTGGATCGCCACGAAGCCGCCGTCGTCCAGCGTGACCGAGTCGACGACGACGGTTTGACCGTCGGTCGCCTGGTCCTCGAACGTCACCTGTGCCGACTGGTTGTCGTCTTCGGCTACGGCCTCCTCATCGGCCGGTGTCTCGTTGGTCGGGGTCTCGTCGGCCGGGGTCTCGTTGGCCGTTTGGTTCGCGACCGGCTCTCCGGTCTCGACGCCGTCAACGCCGGTATCGTGCTCGTCGGCCGGGGTCTCGTTGGCCGTTTGGTTCGCGACCGGCTCTTCGGTCTCGACGCCGGTGTCGTGCTCATCGCCACTCGTCCCGGAGGTCGCACCGACGGTGACGACCATCGCCCACCCGGTCGTGAGCAGCATCAGCGCTGTGAGTACAGCGAGTAGTTGATTGCGTGCATTCATGGTGTGCCGTAAGGCATCCACGAATCGCGGATTATGACAGATAAACCGGTACTACCATTTCATCGAGAAACTGGATAATACGGCTTCCTGGCGCCTCTCTCAGTGTCTCGTTCGAGACAAGAAAACCACGATTGTCGACAGATGCGACGATCCCTTACTCGTTTTGCGGTTGTTCGGGCGACTTCGATGCCGTCGGTTCGTGGCCCGCCAGACAGACGAGGTTCTCCCGACCGAGGCGGAGTTTCGTCACTTCGTCGTCCTCCTCGAGCTCGGCGAGCAACCGGCTGACCTTCGCCTTCGACCACTCCACGGAGTCGACGATCTCCGACTGTTTCATCCGACCCCCGTTGTCATTGACGAGCTGTTGGACTTTCTCCCGATCGGTCACGAACTCTTCGGTCTCCGCGTTCGACTCCGGCATCGAGGCGAGCGCGTGTCGTTCTTCCAGGCGGTTCCGAAGCGCGAGTATCCCGCCGAGGAGCGCCAGCACGACTATTCCGCCGATCGCAGCGAGGTGCGGTCCCCAGTGAAGCTGTAGAGGAACCGTCAACTGTGCGGGTTCCAAACTCGCGACGGCCGATTCGAACGAGACGGCCGTTTCCGCCGCTCGGACGGCGGCACTCATGGCGATCGACCCGTACTGTTCGGACTCACGGTTCTCCTCTCCTATACCGTCGTGACCGTTCTACAAAGTATTTCTCGTAAGACATGTTCTGTTACTTGGTCGGCTGTATTTCACGTTGTACGAACGTTTCTACCGCCTGATACGCGCGGAGTATGGCGGGATCCCCGACTCAGCCGGACCCTACTGATGTCGGCCGCCTATCGTTCTGTTTTTCGATATGTTTGTCCCTCATCGGATGTCGCGGAGTTGATGGAGCGACCGAATAAACTCGGACGGACGTTCGAAACTATTTGTTCGAGTTGTGCGGGATTTGTGCGATAACTGATTATTTACGTGACCGTCCGCGAAATCTAGGCGAGCTGGGCCTCGTCTCGTGAAATACGCGTATTTTGATCGGATCACGTCGGTGCATCGCGCCCCACACGTGACAGCCAGACGGGGGTACGATCGTGCCGACTCGTCTCCTCGATACCGGGCGCGGACGCCCTGCGGACGACTACTGGGCCGCGTACGCGGACTGTTCGGGCCGGCCTCGCGTTCGATCGCCTCGCCCGAGCACGCTGGAGACCGACGCGCGGCATCCGCCGTTTCCGGCCCGATCGACGGATAGTGACGGGTATCGACGCGGCACCGACGATCGAGACGCTACTCCGACGGCCGGACCGACGCGCCGACTCGCGAGCCGATCCAACAAGTCCGCCGCCCACAGCAGCGCGAGCCCACAGGGACCGACGAGACCCATCAACGACGAACCCGCGACGTTCGTCGGAGCGCGCCGCTCTCGGCGACGGCCGGTACCGACTCGACGCGACGATCGAAACGACTGAACCCGTCGGCACGGACGACGCGATCGTGCCCGTCGATCCGCTCCCCCATTCCGCAGTCGCAGGGCCGTCGATTTACCGTCGGATCGGCCGACGCCCGCGCCGGCTACTCGTGCCGAGCGAGCGACGAAAACGAGACCGATTCTAGACGCCGGGGACGCCGACCGCGTCGAACGCGGTCACCTCGAGGAGCGCCAGCACGTACAGGACGATCAGCACGGACAACCACGCGATGATCGTGATCGCCGCTGCGTCGACCCAGCCGCCGGGATATCGGGCGTTGATCACCGCAAGGTACGCGATGAAGACCAGTAGCGGCCCGAGCAAGGGGATCCATCCGAAGAAGAACCCGACGATCGCCCAGACGATCGCCCCGATAAGGGCGGTAACGATCGCGTAGGTGTAATCCTCCGAGTCGACGACTACTTTTGCGCCCGCGTATATGCCGAACGCGCCGATGAGGAGGCTCACGCCGAAGACGATCAGACTCTCGATCGCACTCATACTGACGAGTTGACCGTTGACGCCGATAGTTATCTCTCACCTACACGAATGCGAACGCGCGTTACTCGTCGTCGGATGGCCCCTATTCGTCCGTTTCGTTCGGCTTCCGGCGCCGAAACCGGCCGATGAGACGCATCGAGTTACGACTGTATCGATCGGTGACGGGATCGACCCGACCGCGTTCCGAGAACTCGATGTCCGCCCCGGACGGGCGACTCAACTGTAGGTTCCGCGGTCGGTGTTCGAATCGGCCGGTTCCGTCCCGGATACGGGCGTCAGCGATCCGCCGTCCGCGAGCGACGCGATTCCGGACTCCAGGCCGACCCGCGGTTCGAACCCGAGGTCTCGGGCCGCCTTCGAGACATCGGCTCCGCTGTGTCTGATGTCGCCCGATCGCGGCTCCCGGTGGACGATCGGCGACGTCGACTCGGTCGCGTCGCGGACGAACTCGGCGAGTTCGAGGATCGACGTTCGGGTTCCGGTCCCGATGTTGTACGCCTCGCCGACGTCGTCGGTGACCGCCGCTCGGAGGTTCGCCCGCACGACGTCCGAAACGTGGACGAAGTCCCGCGTCTGCTCGCCGTCCCCCTCGATCGTGATCGGCTCGTCCGCGCGGGCCTGCTCCAAGAACGTCGAGATGACCCCGCTGTAGGGCCCGCGCTGGCGCGGACCGTAGACGTTGAAGTACCGCAGGGCGACGGTCGGCAGGTTGTACAGCTCCCCGTAGAGCCGGGCGTACTGGTCGAGCGCGAGTTTCTGCACGCCGTACGGCGACGTCGGATCGGTGGCGGCGCTTTCGGGGACCGGCAGTTCCGACGGGTGGCCGTAGATCGCCGCGCTCGAGGCGAGGACCACCCTGGCGTCCTCCTGGCGAGCCTGTTCGAGAACGAGCAAACTCGCGTCGAGGTTCGTCCGGTTGGTCCGCCGCGGCTCGTCGACGCTTTGGGAGACGCTGACGACCGCGGCCTGGTGGAAAATCACGTCGACCCCGCGTGCGGCCTCCTGGAGCGCGATCGGATCGCGGACGTCGCCCTCGATCACCGTCACGTTGTCGGGGAGGTACGTCCGGTCGCCGGTCGAGAAGTCGTCCAAGACGCGGACGTCGTTGTGGGCCTCGAGAGTCTCGACGAGGTGGCTCCCGATGAAGCCGGCGCCGCCCGTCACGAGCACCGTCCGGTCCCGAAGGGTAGTCGAATCCATTATCCGGCATCCACCAGCCCCGTTCTGTTTAGTATCCGACTCGTTCTCGAACGTACTCCCGGCCTAACCTCGCGTAAGGCGTCCGTTCCGCCGATCGATGGCGCGCCGCCGCTGGGCCCAGCGGTCAACAGAAGCTATATGCGCGGTCCTCGGCAATGGATCGCTAATGACCGTCGATCTCGTCGTGCGAAACTGTACCGTCGTGACCCCCGCCGGGCGGACCCCCGACGCGGGCGTCGCCGTCGAGGACGGCACAATCGTCGCCGTCGGGCGGAGCGATCGGCTTCCGGCGGCCGATCGGGTCCTCGACGGGGCGGGGAAGGTGCTGGTTCCGGGGATCGTCGACTGCCACATCCACAACCGCGAACCCGGCCTCGAGTACAAGGAGGACTGGGAGTCGGCCACCCGAGCGGCCGCGGCCGGCGGCGTGACGACCGTCGTCGGGATGCCCAACACCGATCCCGTCATCGATCGGCCCGAACACCTCGAGCTGAAGTTCGAGCGCGGCGAGGCGTCGGCCCACGTCGACTTCCAGAGCTACGCCGTCGTCACGAGCGAGAACCTCGATCTCATCCCGGCGATCGACGAGGCCGGCGCCCTCGGCTACAAGATATTCCTCGGGTCGACGGTAGGTGGCGTGCCCGCGCCGACCGACGGCGAGATCCTGGAGGCGATGGCGCGAATTCGCGAGACCGGAAAGCGGCTGGGCTTCCACGAGGAAAACGGCGAGATCATCGACTACTACACGAACAAGTTCCAGGCGGCGGGGCGAAACGAGCCGATCGACCACTCCCGATCGCGGCCCGTGATCGCCGAACAGGAGGCCGTCGAGCGGATGATCACCTTCGCCGAGGAGACGGGCGCGAAGGTCCACATGTTCCACGTCTCCTCCGGTTCGGCGGCGGACGCGGTCGCCCGCGGGAAGGAACGCGGCGTCGACGTCACCGCCGAGACCTGTCCGCACTACCTCTGGTTCACCGAGGAGGTCATGCGCGAGGTCGGGAATCCGGCGCGGATCCAGCCTCCCATCCGGAACGCCGCAGAACGCGAGAAACTCTGGGACGTCGGGATCGACGGCGGCGCGATCGACTGCGTCGCGACGGATCACGCGCCGCACACGCCGGAGGAGAAGCTGGTCGACGACCCGTTCGGCGATACCTGGGAGGCGATTTCGGGATTCGTCGGCCTCGAGACGGAGGTTCCGGCGATGCTCACGTTCGTCGATCAGGGGCGACTCTCCCTCGAGGAGTGGGTTCGACGGCACTCCACGCGCCCGGCCCAGGTCTGGGGCATGTACCCGCGGAAGGGGTCGCTACAGGTCGGCACCGACGCCGACTTCACGATCGTCGACCCCGACCGCGAGTGGACGCTTGAGGACGCGTCGGAGCTGCACTCGAAGAACTGCGTGACGCCGTTCGTGGGCGAATCGTTCGTCGGAAAAGCGATCGCGACCGTCGTTCGCGGCGAAGTCGTCTTCGAGGACGGCGAGGTCGTCGGCGAGCCCGGGTACGGCACGCGGGTCGACGTCGACTGAGCGCTCCGAGAACAGTTCGTCCGCCGGTCCCGATCGACGGGCCGTTCGCCGTCGGCGTTCGTTCCGATCCCGTTCTGTTGCGTAACCAAACGTTAGTGAGGCCCGGGCAGTAATCGGTGCGTACAGGTATCATGTCCAGTCCTCCACTCGCGATCGACGCCGACGGCCTGACGAAGCGGTTCGGATCCGTCACGGCCGTCGACGGCGTCGATCTCTCCGTCGAACGCGGAACGGTGTACGGCTTTCTCGGTCCGAACGGCGCCGGTAAGACGACCACGATGCGGATGCTGACCACGCTCACTCGGCCCAGCGCCGGGGCCGCGACGATCGCCGGGAATCCGGTGACCGATCGCGACGCCGTCCGCGACTCGATCGGCTACCTCCCCGAATCGCCGCCTGTCTTCGACGAACTGACCGGATTCGAGCAACTGGAGTACTTCGCTCGACTGCGCGACATCCCGCCTGCGGAGGCCGAGCGGCGGATCGACGCCTGGCTCGATCGGTTCGGCCTCGCGGCGGACGCCGGGAAGCGAATCGACGACTATTCGAAGGGAATGCGCCAGAAGGTGGGGCTCGTCCAGGCCCTGCTGCACGAGCCCGAGGTCGTCTTCCTCGACGAACCGACGAGCGGGCTCGACCCGCGGGCCGCTCGAACGGTCGTCGACGCCATCGCGGAGATGGCGGCCAGGGGACGGACGATCTTTCTGTCGACGCACATCCTGTCCGTCGTGGAAGAGCTCGCCGACACGGTCGGCGTCCTCTCCGGCGGTCGGATCGTCGCGGAGGGGCGTCCGGACGACCTAACCGCACAGGTCGAAAGCGACGGCAACTCGACGCTCGAGGACGTGTTCCTCGCGGTCACGACCGATCACGGCGCCAGGCCGGTGGAACGGCCGTGAGCCGGCGATCTCGCGTCGTCGCGATCGCCCGAACGGAGCTCCGGCGCCGGTGGCGAACCGTCCGGAACCAGCCGGTGCAACTGCTCGCACTCGCGATCGCCGGCCTGTTTTTCGTCCCCATCGCGATCGCCGGACTCGTCGGCGCGTTTCTGTTCGGTTCCGCGATCGCCGACGGATCCCTGGGGAGTCCGCTCCGGTGGACGCGGTCCGTGGTCATCTACGCGTGGCTGTTCGCCGCGGCGTTCAGCGGATTTCGCGCGTACAACACGGCGTCACGGCCGGATTGCCTCGACGGATTGCTGACGACGGTGTCCCATCGCGACCTGCTCGGCGGCCTCGTCCTCGCCGAACTCCTCCTGTGGGGACTTCCCGCCGCGGCGTACGCCCTCGCGCTCGCGGCGGCGTTCGCCGTCGGCGGGCAGCTTCCGCTCGCGGCACCGGTCGCCGCACTGGCGCTCGTCGCGCCCTTGGTGACCGGCTTGCTCACGGGATACGGCCTGGTGCTCTGCGTTCGAACCGTCGGCGCGCGATCGCGGCGCCTCGCACGGCTCAGGACCGTCTTCCTCGCCGCGCTCGGACTCGCGTACTTCGGCATCCTCGTCACCCAGAACGTCGCCGCCATCGTCGAACCGCTCGTCTGGTTGCTCGAGCCCACGCCGATCGGCTGGTACGCCGACCTCGCGCTCGTCGGCACGGCGGACGAGGCGTCGATCGGCCGGGCCGCCGCGGCGGTCGTCGCGAGCGCGGCGTTTCTCCTCGCCAGCGGTCCGGTTCTCGCGCGGCTCGCGGCGTCGCTCTGGTACGCCGACGGCGTGGCTCACGATCGCACCGATCGCAACGAGGGGTGGGCGTCGGCGGCGGCCGCGATCGCGACGTCGCGCCTCGCCGCGATCTTCCCTCGATCGGCCGTCGGCGTCGCGACGGTCGACTGGAAGCGGGCGCGGCGAAAGCCGATCGCCCTCTCGTTCGTCATGTATCCGTTTGTGCTACTGGTCGTCCCGACGATGAACGTCGTCCAGTCGGGAACGGTCGGGAGTTCGTTTCCCCTGTGGATCGTCCTCTGTGGCGCCTGGATCTCGGGGACGCTGTTCACGCTCAATGTCGTCGGGAACGAGGGTGCAGCGCTTCCGGTGACGGTTCTCAGCGCCAACGCGGGTCGCGCGCTGGTCGCCGGCCACGCCATCGCGGGGGCGCTGGTAGTCACCCCGATCACCGTCGCCGCGACCGTCGGCTTCGGCCTGATCAGCCCGCACTCCGCGCCGGCGGTCGCGACGCTCTCGGCCAGTGCGGTCGTCCTCACCGTCTGTGCCGGCCCGATCGCGACGGGCGTCGGCGCGGCGGTCCCTCGGTTCGAAGCCGTCAGCGTCTCTCGACGCACGAAGGCGATCGTTCCGAGCGTAACCGCCTTCGCCGTCTACTCCGCGACGATCGCGATCGTCGCCGCGCCGACGCTGGTCGCGCACAGTTCGATCGTCGGCCACGCGATCGCCTCGCTCCTCGGAACCTCTCGGCTGGTCGTCGCGCTGATCGGGGTAGTCGGGACGACGGTGCTGTCCGTCTGCGCGGGCCTCCTCTCCGCTCGCTACGCGATCCGGACCGTCGAAACGTATCGGTTCGAGTGACCGGTCAGTCGAGATCGGCGCCCACCGCGTCCTCGATCGTCGCGAACCCGTCGCGCTCGAGCAACTCGACCAGTCCGCGGTTGATCCGTTTGGCGGTCGAGGGGCCGCCGTAGACGAAGCCGGTGTAGAGCTGGACGAGCGAGGCGCCCGCGCGTATCTTCTCGTAGGCGCGTTCGGCCGAGTCGACGCCGCCGACGCCGACGATCGGCAACTCGCCGTCGGTGTAGTCGGCAACCGCTCGGATCACCGCCGTCGATCGCTCGGCGATCGGTTTGCCGCTGAGCCCGCCCCACTCCTCGCGGCTCTCGGACCGAAGCCCGTCCCGACTCGTCGACGTGTTCGTCGCGATCAGCCCGTCGAGGTCGAACGCCTGCACGATGTCGACCAGCTCGAGGACCGACTCCTCGGGATCGTCGGGGCCGATCTTCACGAGGATCGGCACGTGTTCGTCGTTCTCGGCCTCGAGCGTCTCGAAGATCGCTCGGAGGTGCGCGGGCGAAGCCTCGTCGAACTCGTCGGGTGTGTTCGGACAGGAGACGTTCACCACGACGTAGTCGGCGAACGGCGCGAGCCGATCGAAGACGCGCCGGTAGTCCTCGATCGCTTCCCGCTCGGTTGAGGCGTTCATCTTGCCGACGTTGACCCCCAGCGGAACGTCGGGCGCGCCGTCCCGCTCGAGGCGCTCCTTGACCCGCACCATCCCGTCGCCGTTGAACCCCATTCGGTTGACCATCGCCTCGTCCTCCCGCAGGCGGAACAGTCGCGGGCGATCGTTGCCCGCCTGCGGATAGGGCGTGACGGTCCCGATCTCGACGAAGCCGAATCCGAGCGCTTCGAGGGCGTGAGTCACCTCCGCGTTCTTGTCGAACCCGGCGGCGACCCCCACGGGGTTCGGGAACGTCGTCTCGAACAGGTCAACTTCGAGGGCGGGGTGCTCGAAGCGGTACGCGTACGCCGTCGCCTTGCGCGTCGGCCGCGTCGACTGGACGCCCCGGAGCGTCCGCTTGCCGAGCTCGTGGGCCGTCTCGGCGGGTAGTTTGAACGCGAGCGGGCGAACCCGGGAGTACAGCGTCATCCCTAGGCAGTCGGAACGACGGACAGGTAAACCCCTCGAAGACCCGCTGGGGACCGCGGACGGCCCGAAAACCGGCGTCCCGTCAGACGGCCTCGAGCAGGGCCATGATCGCCCCGCCGCCGCCGACGCTCATCCCGACCAGGCCCCGATCGACGGCGTCGTCGTCTCGGAACTGGTACGCCAGACTGGTCGCGAGCATGCCGCCGGACGCCCCGATCGGGTGGCCGAAGGCGATAGCGCCGCCGGCGGGGTTCATCCGCTCGCGGGAGATACTGAGCCGATCCATCACGTACACCGACTGGGCGGCGAACGCCTCGTTGATCCAGTAGGCGTCGACGTCGTCGACGTCAAGCCCGTTGCGATCGAGTAACTCGGCCACGACGTCGCCGACGGCTTCATTGAACTCGTCGGGGTCGCGGTAGACGACGCGGTAATCGACGACCCGCGCCATCGGCTCGAGGCCCCGATCGGCCGCGGCCTCGGCGTCGGCGAGCAACACGGCACCCGCGCCATCGCTGAGTTTCGAGGCGTTTCCCGGCGTGATGGTTCCGTCGTCGCGAAACGACGTCGGGAGGTCGGCCAGGTCTTCGAGCGTCGACTCCGGCCGCGGTCCCTGGTCCGTATCGACGGTCTCCCGGCCGGTTTCGACCGGAACGATCTCCGCGTCGAACTCGCCGGCCTCGATCGCCTCGGCGGCCCGCCGGTGACTCTCGAGGGCGTACTCGTCCTGGGCCTCCCGGGAGATCCCCTCGCGATCGACCATCCGTTCAGTGATCTCGCCCATGTGGACGTCGAGGTTGACGTCCCACAGCGAGTCCAGCAGCATCGAATCCTTGATCTCGATATCGCCGTAGCGCCGTCCCTTCCGGTAGTCCGGCAGGATCCACGGCGCGTTCGTCATCGACTCGAACCCGCCCGCGATCGCGAGGTCGGCGCGCCCCGCCGCAATCCGATCGACTGCGAGCGCGATCGCGCGCAGCCCCGATCCCGACGCTTCGTTGACGGTGGTCGCGTGGATCTCGTTCGGCAGTTCGGACTCCACGACGACCTGCCGGCCGGGAACCTGTCCGATGCCGGCCTGGATGGCGTTCCCGAGGCTCACCCAGTCGACGTCTCCGCCGTCTACGGCGACTCGATCGAGCAGGCCGTCGAGGGCGATCCGGCCGAGTTCGACCGGCTCGACGTCGGCGAGCGAGCCGAGCAGCGTTCCGTGGGGCGTTCGTGCGCCGTCGACGAGTACGACGTCAGCGTCGAAATCGTGATCGGGCATACCGGTAACCGACGCGGGTGACTGAAATGAAAGTTCGCGTCGAGCCGCGGCGGCGCGCGACAGAGCGGCGTCGCGCGTTGAAGGGCAGAGAGAACAGTCCGCGCGGTCGTCGAGTGTCACACCCGGGCCGTCAGCGTCGCGCGTCGTCCGTCACGCGTCGGCCGATCGGTTCGGCGTCCGCGAGCGGGCGTGACTCGTAACGGTCACGGTCGTCACGAACAGGAGCGTGATGATCGCGCCGAGGAGGAACCCGGACAGCGCGAGGAAACCGATCTTCGCGGCGATCAGCAGACCGACGCTCGCGGCGGTCGCCGCGCTGTAGTACGCCATTTCGGATCGCAGGCGAGCGGATCGATCGCCGCTCCGAGCCGACCGGTCGAACTCGTCGTCGGACATCTCCAGGTACGGGCGGAAGATCTCCAGTCGGTCCGTCGGCCGGACGATTCCGCGAGACTTGTTGTACTCGATGATTCCTTCTCTATCGAGTTTCGGGAGGTGTGACTGGTAGAGGGGGATGTACACGCGCTGTCGCTGTGCGGAGGTCAACTGCGCCACCGTCGTCCCGTTTTCCTTCGCCGCGACGAACTCCGCGACGTCTCGCATCTTCACGGGGCTGTCGTTTTTCAGCAGGTAGGCGATCGCGTCTCGACGACGGTTGGTCTGTAAGATGTGGAAGATATCGTCCGGAGGGAGGCCGTCGGTCTCGACGGATTCCGGCGAGGTGGAGGGGCTTTCGGAAGCGCGGGGACGACCTTCGACGTTCGGGCTCATGGGCTGCAATCGGAGAGGGAAACTATGCTGACGTAAACTTTTCGCCACTGATTTCTAACTAATATGAGTTGTGATGTTCGATGAGATAACATATATAATCTATTGTTTTATTTTGTATCTTCTTGGGAATATACAGAGCAGTCGCTGTATCGCCGGATCGACCGCCGATCGCATCTCGACGGTCGTTCGCGCCGTCCGTCTGAACTGACGATTCGGTTCGATGGTCATAACCGTACTACCCACAGTATTTGGTACGTGAGATTCTCTCTACCGGGGACGATTCAACGCGCTATCACGAACAGGGTGCGATCGTCCCGTCGGCGTCCCGCTTCGTAGTACATGTACGCATCCGACTCACCGGTCGTCCACGCGGACGAACACGCAGATTCGAGCGTGGTTGTGAACGCGAACGCGGGGGCCACCTGCGGTGGTGCGAGATCGGCGCGAGCAGGTTCGAATACGCCCGTTCATCGATCGAGCCGCGAAAACGCGATCGAACCGTCGGGACCGGTCGGAAAACCGAACTGTCCGCGGCGGCTGCAAGTGGAGAACGAAATCGTTTTCCTCCGGCTACCGCTTGGTCCGACTAACAGCCAGAGTCATGAGTAACCAACGACGGTCACCGGGTGGGACGCATGGCGGGTGATCGCGTACTCGTGCCGCTGTCGGACACGGTGACCGTCCGACAGACGGTTAGCTACGCCGTCCGCGATGCCTTCGAGTCGGCCGACGCGCTCGAGTGCCACCTCGTGGTCGCGCTCCCCTACGAGTCCGACGCGCCGGAGGGAGCCCGGCACCTCGAGGACGCAGACGATCTGCTCGCACGCGCGAAGAACTGGGTCGAAGAGGACGCCAGCGGGTCCGCGGTCGAGATCGAAACCGCCGTCCTCGGCGCCGACGAGTACCTCTTCGGGCCGCGCGATTACGCCGAAATATTCGCCGCGTACGCCGACGAGCACGATCTCGATCGCGTCGTGCTCGATCCGGAGTACCGACCCGGCGTCACGAGTTCGATGATCCAGCCGCTGGAGCGCGAACTCGACGCCGTCGGGCTCGCCTACGACGAAGCGCCCGTGGACCGCCCGGCTCGCCACGAGCGGCTGGTCGGCGACGGCGTGGAGCGGTTCGACAAGCTGTTCGCGACGTTCTGGATTTCCTTTGGCTTCTACCTCGTCCTGGGTGATCCGACCTATCCGTTCGACCTCGTCACCGGCGCGGCGGTCGCCACCATCGTGGCGGTCACCCTGTCGAACGTCACGTTCCGGTTCCCGCTCGATCGCGTCCAGTCGCCGTTGCGCGTCCTGCGGTTTGTCATCTACATCCCGTACCTGCTCTACGAAATCGTGAAGGCCAACATCGCGGTCTCGGCGGTTATCCTCCGGCCGTCGATGCCGATCGAGCCGACGCTAACGCGGGTCGACGCGCGGGTCCGCAGCGGCCTGCCGCTGCTCGCGCTCGCCAACAGCATCACGCTCACGCCGGGGACGCTGACGGTCAGAGCCAACGATCAGCACCTGATCGTCCACACGCTGATCCCCTCGGCGCGCGAGGACCTCTTCGACGGCGGGCTCGAGAAGGGGATCCGCTTCGTCTTCTACGGCCGCGAATCGGCGGCGATCGCCTCGCCGCGCGAACGCGGCGACGCCGAAATCGTCGGAGGTGACGAGGTGTGATCCCCGACCTCGGCGAGGTCTTCGTGCTGGCGGCGGCGGGGTTCGTCGTCCTCGCGATCGCGATGTTCTATCGCGCGGTCGCGGGCCCGACGATGCAGGACCGACTGCTGGCGGTGAACGTTCTCGGGACGAACACGGTCGTCGTCCTCGCCCTGCTCGCGGCGGGGCTCGACGAGGCGTGGTTCCTCGACGTGGCGCTGATCTACGCCCTGCTGAACTTCCTGCTGTCGATCGCCATCTCCAAGTTCACGGTCGAGCGAGGTGGTGTCCTGTGATCGAGACGATCCGCGTCTGGGCGGTCGTGATCCTCGTCGGGTTCGGGCTGTTCTTCACGCTCGTCTCGACGGTGGGCGTCATCCGGCTCCCCGACATCTACTCGCGCGCGCACACCGCCTCGCAGACGGACACGCTCGGGGCCGGGTTCGCGCTCGCGGGCGTCGCGCTCGCGCTCGGGTGGCAACACGCGACGGTGTACACCGTCCTGTTGCTATTCTTCGTGTTCATCACGAACCCGACGGCGGCGCACGCGATCGCTCGCTCCGCGGCGGAGTCGGGCGTCGAGCCGCAGCTGGCCGAAACCGACGCTGGTCCGACCGAGCCAGCGACGGACGCCGAGACCGACGGAGGTGAGGTCCGATGAGCGCGCTCGTCTACACGCTCGCCGCGTTCATCCTCGCGACCGCGGTCGCGACCGCGCTGTTCCGGGACGTGCTGGCGGTGATCATCGTCTTCGGCGCCTACAGCCTCGGGATGGCGATCCTCTACACCTACCTACTGGCGCCCGACGTCGCAATGACCGAGGCCGCGATCGGCGCGGGAGTGACGACCATCCTGTTGCTGCTGACGATCGTGCGAACGTCGCGGCCGACGACCGATCGCCTCGTCGAGCGGATCGACGTCCCGGCACTGATCGTCGTAAGCGCGTTCGTGGTCGTTCTCCTGGCGGCGGTGCTGCCGGAGATGTACGCCGTCGGCGTCACCGACGCCCCGATCTGGGGCCGGGGTGGCGTCGAGTCGCCGTCGGTCTACTACATCGAGAATACGTACGAGGACACGCACGTCCACAACGCCGTCACGTCGGTGCTGGCCGCGTACCGTGGATTCGACACCTTCGGCGAGGCGGTCGTCGTCTTCGCCGCCGGCGTCTCGACGCTGTTGGTCCTGAAACGGGAGGTGTTCGTCTGATGGCGGGTCCGGTCGACGATACGTACACGGAGAGCCAGGTCATCATGACCGCCGTCCAGATCATCGCGCCGTTTACCCTCACCTACGGCATGTTCATGATCCTCCACGGCGGCGACACGCCGGGCGGGAGCTTCCAGGGCGGCGCCATCGTCGGCGTCACCGTTCTGATGCTCGCGTTCGCGTTCGGCATCGAACCGACCCGCCAGTGGCTCAAGAACTCGGTGATCGTCTCGCTCGTCACCGGCGGCGTGCTCGTCTTCGTCTCGATCGGCCTCGCGTCGATCGCGCTCGGCGGGCGGTTCCTCGACTACGACCAGTTGTACAAGGTCATCGGGCCCAAGCAGAAGTGGTACATGGAAGCCGTCGAAATCGGCGGCATCTCCCTGATCGTCGCCGGCGTCGTCATCACGCTGTTCTTCGCGATGGCGGCGGGATTCACGCCCGAGCGACAGGGCGGCGGATCGGGAGCCGGCCCCGGGGTCGAGGCCGGGTCCGGGGCTGGCACCGAGTCGCAGTCCGACGCCGGACCGATCGATCGACCCGCGGCCGACGAGTCGGGGGTGAGCGACGATGATTGAGTATCTCGCAAGTCACTACGCGTACGCGCTGTTGTTCGTCCTACTCGGCATCGGGATGTACATGATGATCGCCACCGAGAACCTCGTGAAGAAGCTGATCGGGGTCAACCTCTTCCAGTCGGCGATCTTCCTGTTTTTCATCTCGATGGCCTACGTCGACGGCGCCGACTCGCCGATCGTCGGCGAGGACGTGGTGTTTACGGGCCAGTACGCGAGTCCGCTACCGCAGGTCATCGTGCTGACCGCCATCGTCGTCGGCATCGCGCTGACGGCGGTCGGCCTCGCGCTGATCATCCGCATCTACGCGGAGTACGGCACGCTCCGCGAGGACACCCTCCGGGAGGTGCGCGCCGATGAATAGCGTCACCCTTCTCCCGGCGCTGCTCATCGCCGTCCCGATCCTCGCAGCGACGCTACCGATCGCGCTCGGTCTCCGCTACGATCGCGCCGGGTGGCCGATCGCGGCGATCACGACGACCGGACTGTTCGGGATGGCCGTCGCGCTCGCGATTTCGGTCTACACCACCGGGCAGGTGAAGCACCCCCTCGGCGGCTACTCCAACACCTACGGCATCGAACTCGTCGCCGATCAGTTCTCGATGGTGTTCGCAGTGCTCGTGACGGCCACCGCGGCGGGCGTCCTCGCGTACACGCGCACGGGCGGCCCGCGCGGGAACACGTTCTACACCGCCTACCTGCTGCTGACCGGCGGTCTGCTCGGCATCACGATGACCGGCGACGTGTTCAACCTGTTCGTCTTCCTCGAGATCACGAGCCTCGCCACCTACGCGCTGGTCGCGAGCGGCGACGGCCCCGAGTCCGCGGTGGCGGCGTTGAAGTACCTCATCCTGGGAACCGTCGCCGCGTCGATGTACCTCATCGGGGTCGCCTTCCTGTTCATGGCGACCGGGACGCTCAACATGCAGGTTCTCGCGGACGCGATTCCGGCGGCCGAGGGCCGGCAGGTGACGCTCCTTCGGACGTCGTTCGCCTTCATCTTCATTGGCTTCGCCGTCAAGGTCGCCCAGTGGCCGCTGCACACCTGGCAGCCCGACGCCTACCAGCGTGCGCCCGACGGCGTCACGCCGCTGATCGCGGCGCTGGTGTCGACCGCCTCGGCGTACGCCCTGGGCCGGCTGCTCTACTCCGTCTTCGGGGTCGACTTCGTGACCTCGACGCCGTACGCGACGGAACTGATCGTGACGGTCGGCTGCGTCAGCGTCCTCGCCGGGACGACCCTGGCCGTCATCCAGCAGGAACTCAAGCGCATGCTCGCGTACTCGTCGGTCTCGCAGTTCGGACTGATCCTCGCCGCCTACGGCGTCGTGACCGACACGGCGCTCGTCGGCGCGACGATCCACCTCGTCGGCCACGGTCTCATGAAGGCCGGTCTCTTCCTCGCGGTCGGCCTGATCGCCGTCAGCGCCGGCGCCCGAACCGTCGACGAGTACGCCGGTCTCGCCGACCGGCGGCCGATCACCGCGGGGGCGATGACCGTCATGCTCCTCTCGCTCGTCGGGATTCCGCCGACGATCGGCTTCGTCGGCAAGTGGTACATCGCCGTCGGGGCCGTCCAAGCCCAGATGTGGCCCGTCGCGGCCGTGATCTTCCTCAGTACGATGCTTACGCTCGCCTACGTCGCCAGACTGCTCGAGAAGATGTACTTCACGCCGGCGCTGCCGGCCGAGTCTCTCCGCGCTGCCGGTCGGGTCGCCACCGACGGCGGCGGCGGACCCGGTAGCGAGATCGACGGCTCGGCTACCGACGACCGCGCTGCCGACGCTGTGCAGGCTACCGACGGCGGCCGTAGGGATCGCCGCGATCCGCGCGCCGCCTCGATCGGCATGCGCACCGTCGTGATCGCCTGCGCGCTGCTCGTCGTCGCGCTCGGCTTCAGCGGCGGGTGGTTCTTCGAGCTTCTCGACCCGTTCGTTACAGAGGTGTTCGCCTGATGGTGGAATCGGTTCGACCGCTCGCCGCCGTGCTCGTCTCGGCGATCGCGGTGGTCCTGATCGTCGCCTCGCACCGCCGCCCGAACGTCCGCGAGGGCTGGTCCGTCGTGGCCGCGCTGTCGAAGTTCGCGATCGTCGCCAGCATGCTCCCCGGCGTCCTCGACGGCACTGTCTACGAGTGGAGCTTGAGCGGGTCGCTCGGCGTGGAATTCCTTCACGGCATCGACTTCGTGCTGCGAGCCGATCCGCTCGGGATGCTGTTCGCGCTGCTCGCGAGTTTCCTGTGGATCTTCACGTCCTTCTACGCGACCGGCTACATGCGCGGCCTGGACGAGCACGCCCAGACGCGCTTCTTCGCGGCGTTCGCGGCCAGTCTCTCGACGGCGATCGGGATCGCCTTCGCCGGCAATCTGGTGACGATCTTCGTCTTCTACGAGCTGCTGTCGCTGGTCACCTACCCGCTGGTCGCGCACAACGAAGATTCCGAAGCGCGGATCGCCGGCCGGAAGTACCTCGCCTACACCTTCTTCGGCGGCGGGGTGTTCCTGCTTGCCGGCACCGTGCTGGTGTACTGGCTCACGCAGCCGTATCTCGCCCAAGACGCCGCACCCCTCGCGTTCGAAGCCGGCGGTATGTCGGCGCTTGCGGAGGCGGCTGCGGCCGATCCGGCGTACGCGCAGGCGGCGTTCTTCCTGCTCATCGCCGGCTTCGGCGTCAAGGCCGCCGTGATGCCGCTGCACTCCTGGCTCGCGGACGCGATGGTCGCGCCGACGCCCGTCTCCGGCCTGCTCCACGCGGTGGCCGTCGTCAAGTCCGGCGCGTTCGGCGTCGCCCGCGTCATCCTCGAGGTGTACGGCGTCGATCTCATCCGCGACCTGCCGCTCGACGTGCCGGCGATCGGCGAGGTCGGCCTGAACGTCCCGATCGCGATCCTGGCGACGTTCACGCTCACCGCGGCGAGCATCATCGCGATGCGCAAGGACCACCTCAAGCGCCGGCTCGCGTTCTCGACGACGGCCCAGCTGTCGTACATCGTCCTCGGACTCTCGCTGCTCAATCCCTACGCGATCCTCGGGGCGCTGTTCCACATCCCCGCCCACGCGTTCGCGAAGCTCACCCTGTTCTTCTGCGCGGGGGCGATCCACGTCGAGACCCACACCGACTACATCAGCGAGATGGCCGGCATCGGCAAGCGGATGCCGCTGACGATGTCCGCCTTTACGATCGGCGCCGCGGGGATGGCCGGGATGCCGCTGATCGCCGGTTTCGTCAGCAAGTTCTACATGCTGATCGGCGCCGGAAACATGGCCGCCGGGGGCGCCTGGGGCTACTGGATCTTCGCGGCCAGCTTGCTCGTCTCGGGCGTGCTCAACATCGCGTACTTCTGGCCCGTCGTCTACACCGCGTTCTTCGAGAGCGAGGATCGCCACGATGCGAAACCGCTGCTCGAATTCCCGATCGGCGGCGAGCGTCAGTCGTACGCGGCCGAGGCGGGAGCCGACGATGAGCACGTCGCCGCGGACGGCGGCTCGGAACCGGAACCAGAGCACGGGTCCGACCGCGGCCCGGACGCGGAGACCGTGCCCGAACTCGACCCCGACGGCGACGAAACGGACGAATCCGACGAGATCGAGGACGACGAGGAGTACGAGTACGCCGTCGACAAGTACCCGAGTGACCACACGGTCCCTGACGACGGCCCCCGCGAGACCGTTACGGGCGAACACGTCGGTCGCGTCGACCACCACGGCGACCGCGACGATCACCACACCGGCGGGCCGCCGATCGGCGGCTGGCAGCGGACGTCGCCGCTGTCCGAGAGCACGTGGCTCATGTTGATGCCGATCGTCGTGATCGCGATCGGCGCGGTCGTCCTCGGCGTCGTCCCCGGCTGGGCCGTCTTCCTCGACCTGGCCGCGTCCGTCGTCGAGACGGTGACGGGGGTGACCGTCCCGTGACGACGATCGAGGCTCTGACGGTGCTGTACCCGCCGGCGCTCCTGCTCGTCGCCGCGCTGTTGATGCTCGTCCTCCCGCGAGCGCTCGGCTTCGCCGCGGGCGCGCTGAGCCTGTTCGGCGTGCTGGCGATTTCGCTGTTCGTGCCCGCAGGCGAACACGCGACGATCACCTTCCTCGGCTTCTCCGACGTCCAGTTGTTCTTCGTGGACGAGTTCAGTCGCGTCGTCGGCGCCGGCCTCGGCTTCCTCGGGGCGTTCGGCGTCGTCTACGCCTACTCGAGCGACGCCAGCCGCGGGATGACGGCGATCGCGCTGGCCTACATGGCCTCGTGTGTCGCGGCCGTCTTCGCCGGCGACTGGCTCTCGCTGCTGTTCATGTGGGAGCTGATGGCGGTCACGAGCACCGTACTCGTCTGGCACTACGGCGGCGACGCCGTCCGCGCCGGCTTCCGGTACGCGATCGCCCACGGGATCGGCGGCGTGCTCGTCATGTTCGCGGTCGTCGCCCACTACGTGGCCGTCGACTCGTTCGTCTACGGCGTCGGCGTGTCCGCCGATAACGGCGGAATCGGGGCCGGACTACCCGCCGTACTCGCCGCGCTCGGTATCGGCGTCAACTGCGCGTTCATCGGCCTGCACACGTGGCTTCCGGATACCTACCCGCGGCCGCACATCGCCGCGTCGGTGTTCCTTTCGGTGTTCACGACGAAGACGAGCGCGTACGTCCTCTACCGCGCGTTTCCCGAGGAGGGCTTCCTCCTTCTCGCCTACATGGGCGGGGCGATGGCCGTCTACGGCGCTACCTTCGCGCTGCTCCAGCACGACATGCGCGCGCTCCTCTCGTACCACATCCAGGCCCAGGTCGGGTACATGGTCGCCGGCATCGGCGTCGGGACGACGCTCGCGACCGCCGGCGCGATGGGCCACCTGCTAAACAACATCCTGTTCAAGAGCCTGCTGTTCATGGCCGTCGGCGTCATCATCTACCGCACCGGCGAGAACGACCTGTACAAGCTGGGCGGCCTCTGGCGCGAGATGCCGCTCACGGCGATCGGGTTCGCGCTCGGCGCGCTCTCGATCACCGCCATGCCCGGCTTCAACGGGTACGTGAGCAAGGGGATGATCCTCGACGCGGCCGATCCGCACAGCTACGGCGCCCCCGAGTACCAGTACCTGTACTACCTCCTGTTGCTCGGCGCGATCGGCACCTTGCTCTCGTTCATCAAGCTCGGCTACTACGCGTTCCTCCACGGCGAGAGCGACGTCGAGGTCGCGGACGCGAAGACCGGGCAGACGGTGGCGATGCTCGCCGTGGGCGGGGCCTGCCTCTTCCTCGGCGTCTGGTGGCAGGGACTCGTCGACTTCCTGCCTGGGATCGAAGGAACGCACTTCTACTACGGCGAGGGCTCCGAAGGGCACCTCCACCCGTACAGCTTGGGTCACCTCGAAGAGACGGCGATGCTGCTCGCCGTCTCGCTGGTCGGCTTCGCCGTTATCCGCAAGCCGCTCTCGAAAATCGACCTGCCCGATCCGGCCACCGTCGTGGTGCCGATCACCTACTACACCGGCCGGTGGTCGATGCTGGCAGTCACCGACGCGTTCTCCGCAGTCGATCGGATCGTCGTCGGCTTCGTCACGCGCTGTTACTGGGTCGGCAACAACCCCACGCTGGCGGTCGACGAGGCCGCCCACCGGCTCCCCAACTGGATTGTCGACGTCGAGGAGCGCCGACCAGCCGACGGCGGCCGCCCGTCGACGATCCACCTGCGGGCGAGCATCGGTACGACTATCCTACTGTTGACGCTCCTGCTGACGGTCATCCTGTGGCTACTGGTGGTCTGGGGCGGAAGTTGAGTTCGGGATTCGATACCCGCGAAAAGCTATCGTCGCTGTGTACACTGCTGTCAGAATCGTCGATCGCGACCCGCGCCAGCGACGAGGCCGCCGATCACGCAAGGAGGACGACGTCCGCGTTCCGGCACTCGGGGCAGACGCGTTCGGCGCCGACGACGTCGTTGCCTTCGACGATCATCCAGTTGAGTTCGTTCGCGTCACCGTTCCACCGGCAGTGTTGGCATTCGGCGTCCATCGGTAGGGGTACGACCCGTGCCATCATCCCTCTTTTTCAGCGAATGTGACCGGTTCTGCACCCGAACTCGGCGACCGAGCTCGGCGCGTTCGACGGACTCACTCCGACGGCTCGTCTCGCGATCGCCGATCCACGTCGAGCGCCGTCGGTCGCTCCTCGGGCACGGCGATCGACCGTTCGTCGACGGAGGCTCGAAGCGTCGGTTTCGACGGGCTGGCTTCCCGACGGTAGCGGTGCTCGTCGGGCTCGGCGCGGACGCCGCTCGGGGTGAGGTATCCGCCCTCGACGTCGATGTCGGCTTCCTCGCAGAGTCGTCTGAGGACCGATCGCGCGCCTTCGGTCGTGATCGCCGGCGGCGCAATCGATCGCTCGCGTGCGAGTTCGCCGGCCGTCGAATCGGCCAGAAGGGCGTCGACCTCCGCCTCGTCGTGCCCGCGCTCGGCGAGCGCTTCCCTGACCCGACGAGCGATCGACGGCGCGTGCCGCGTCGGAAACAGCGGCCAGTCGTTCGACGGCGGGTCGAGGACGACCCGGTACCGCCGCAGCGGCGTCCGCGCCGCGGCGGGGAGCGGCACCTCTTCGAGCCGCTGGGACTTACCGAGGACGTCGATCGTCCCCGTGTAGAAATCGACGTCGTCCCAGGTCGCCCCCGTTCGCCGCTCGTCTTCGGGGACTCTGAACAGCTCCGAGCCCCGGACGCCGGAGTGGGCGAAGAGGGCCACCATCGCGTACTCGCGCAGCCGCGATCGTCGCGTCTCGTGGTCGTCTTCCGGGGCGTCGAGCGCCCGATCGCGCACGTAGCGCTCCAGCGCGCGCCGCTGCCCGCCCGTCCAGAGGTCGCCGTCCGACCGACCGTCGGCAGACGGCAACGCGCGCTTCGCGTCCCCGTTCGCGGCTGGGTTCTCCTCCAGAATCTCCCCGCGGACGCACCACGAGAGGAACGCCCGGACGACCGCGTAGTACGTTCCCGCGGTCGAGGCGGTGTACGTTCCGCGCTCCGTTCGGTCCTTCAGTTCGGACGCGTAGGCCCGCATCTGCGCCGATTCGAGGGCGAACAGCGACGTCACGTCGTGTTCCGCGTCGAGCCACTCCGCCCAGCGCCGCAGGATCGATTCGGCGTTTGCGGCGTACGTCCCCGCGCCCGGCCCGTCGGGATCGCCGACGGCCTTCCGCTGGAGGTACGCGTCGATCGCGTCCGCGATCGCGACGTCGGTCACGCGCGGGTCACCTCGTCGTTTCGGCGATCGGTGCCGGCGATCGGTACGGCGACGCCGGCGGGGCGCGGCGGCTCCGACCGCCCGATCGATCGGGTGAGCGGATCGGCGAGATCGGCGCCGTGTATCATCCGTGCGTACCCTCCCGGTCCATCACCCTAAAACTGTGTTTTCGATCGCCGAGGACGGTCCGTCCGACTCCTCCGACGCATTCCGGCCGTGGACGGTCGCGCCGCCCGCACCGAACTCGCTTCGACCGCGATCGACATAACCGTCGAAGCCCTCTGGTCACCGTGACGATGTCGACCGACGAATCCACCGGCGACGACGAGCGAACGATCATCCGAACCGGCCGCAAGTTCGAACAGGAGTACCGCCTCGACGCCAGCGAGGCCGGCGAGTTCCTGATCGCCCTGGGCGAGCAGCTCCGCGACGGCGACGAACTGACGATCGCCGACGACGAGTGGGAGTTGCCGTTCGCGGTCGGCGAGCCCGTCGGGTTGGAGATCGACTTCGACGGCGTCGGCGAACCGGAACTCGAGATCGAACTCGAACTCCCCGGCCGAACCGACGAACGGGCACCCCGAGTCGAGTGACGCGATCCTCGGACGCGGCGCGGGTCCGGACGCGCCGGGCGGGAAGACGGCGGACGATTCTCCGGCGCTCGTCGCAGCGGTCGGCGAAGACGGCAAGGAAACGAATTACGAACGGTCCCGGATGCAGACGAGCCCGCGCGGATGGGCCGTTTCGGCGGTGGTGATCCGCACGCGCCACGCGACCGGCGAGGGTCGATCGATCCGCTCGGCGTCAGTGATCGTTATCGACCGCGTCGACAGTCTCGCGAACAGTTCGACGACGATCGGGAGCGTCACGATCCGCTCGGGCGCGGCGGCGAGCGAATAGCCTTCGAGCCGAACCGAGCAGGACCAGCCCGACGAACCGAAGTCGTCCGGAGCAAGCGAGACGCGGGCCGAATCGAGCAACCCGACGGACTGCAGCTCCGCGAGTACGTCGACGAGCGATTCGAACTCGTCGCGGCTCCCCCGACGATCGGACTCGATCGGCAGGGTCGTCGCCGCCCTGGCGAGCAGGGAGGCCTGTTCGGCGGGGTCGAGTCGGGCGTCGAGTTCCGTCGCGATGCTTTCGAGGAGTCGCAGACAGAGCTCGTCGGGGTGGTCGATCGTCTCGGCGACGTCGAGGTACGTCTCCATGACCGCGGTCTGGAGTCCGGCGTGCGACGACGCGGCGATCGCCTCGAAAACGACGCCGGCGACGGTGTGACAGAAGTCGATCGCACCGCGTCGCTCTCTCGGGATCGGCGCCGATTCGGGTCTTCGCCGCGGGTCGTCGCCGTCGACGTCGGCCGCCCATCGTCGATCGCGGCCGGGCGGATCGTCCGGAAGCTCCTCGCAGATGATCACGTCGTACGTGGGGACCTGCGGATCGTACCGACGCAAGGCTGCGCGGTACTGTTCGGTCGCTCGCGCCGCGGCGCGGGCCACCGCTCGGTTCTCGAAGGACAGTCCGGCTGCGGGAACCGGACGATCCCCCGTCCGTCCGCAGACAAGGAAGTACCGTCCCGATTCCGTCGCGAGGGACTCGATGTACACGCGGATGTCGCCCAGTGTGTTTCCAATCATAGCTGTGACGCGGCTCGTTCGATCGGCGTTCCGTCGTGGCAGCGGCGGTCGACGGGCGGTGTGCGATTCACGGGCGCCGGCCGCTATCGCCGGACCGGGACCGGCCGGTCCGCGGCGATGAACGGCTCGCCGTCGCCGTCGGCGAACGCCACGCGGCCGCACTCGCCCCGGTACACCCGCCAGATCGGCAACTCGGGGATGTCGTAATCCGTCGGGTCGCGGTAGTTACTCGCGATAACCCACTCGCGGGCGAGCATTCAGCGATCACCGCCGACGATCGACCCGTCGACCCCGACACACTTTCGCTCCTCTCCGTCGATAGTCGACCCGTACGCCGTTTCGTCGCCTGCCATAATTTTAGGCTAGCCTAAAAATTGATAACGCTTTCTATTTTAGGCCGGCCTAACTATCGCCGACCCGATCGGGAATTCGCGCCCGGTCGTCGAGTCACTCGCCGTCGGCGGCGTATGCTCGGATGCTGGCGTCGTCGATGACGTCAAGCAGCGTCTCCTCGTCCAGGGCCTCGACGATCGCCTCCGGATCGAGGTGGCTGGCGAGCGCCTCGTGGCCCGCGTCGGTCCGCTCGTCGATCGCCGCCGCTGTCAGGTACCCCGCCAGCGCCTCGTCGACGTACGCCTCGCGAACCCGTCGGAACCGTTCCGATTCGGGATCGATCGGCGCGTCCTCCGCGAACGAGTCGTCGAACCACTCGATCCACGTCTCGCGATCGGCCCACTCGTCGGTGCGTTCCGCCTCCCGTCGCACCCAGTCGACACGCTCCGCGACGCCCGGCCACCAGTCGCCGTCGACGCGGGCGTCGGCGACGACGCACTTCGCGACGCGCGCACCGCGACCGGCCGCCGTGATCGCCTGGTCGTCCTCCTCCGACGGCGAGGCGACGTAGAGCCCGTCGACGGGCGTCGTCCCGTCGCGTGCCGCGTAGCTCGTGTCGAAGTACTCTTCGTTCTCGCCGTGGTGGTCATATGTCACGAACATCGCCTCGTCGTCGTCGAGTCCGCGCATGTACTCGCCGTCGTAGCGGGTTGCGGCGATCACTCGCGTCGCGGTGATCGGTTTGCCCTCCTGGGGTTCGACGATAAATTCCGCGTCGCCGGCACGTTCGATCGACTCGACGAGATCGGGGACGATCTCACAGCCCGCGGCGTCGGCGTGGGCGTGCATCAGCCCGTACAGCGTCTCGACGTCGACCCCGCCGGGAAAGCCGAGGTAGTTCTCCAGGTAGGCACAGCGCTTGATCGAGGATCGGCCGCGGTCGAAGATAACCGTCTCGAGGCCCTCGCGGGCGCAGAAGAGGCCGGCCGAACAACCCGCCGGACCGCCACCCACGATGACCACGTCGCGATCGTGCGCGTTCGACTCGCCGGGGTCGTCAGGGTTCGTGGCGGCCATACTCAGACCTCTCCGTTGACGACGGCCGCGACCCGATCGCGATCGAACAGGCGCTCGTCGTCCGGAATCTCCGGATACGGATCGCCGTCTTCGTACGCCGGCCACTCCCCGAACACGTCCGGGTAGAGCTGTTTCGCGGTCATCTCGATCTGGAACAGGTTCATGATCGGCCCCTGGTAGCGCATCCCTTGTGCGTACACTCGATCGGTTTTGACCGCCGTCAGGTCACGCCCGACCGGGTCGTCCTCCAGGGCCGCGCGCACGTCCGCCATGCTGTAAGAGGGCGTCATTCCCCAGAGGTGGAGGATGACGTCTGGATCGGCCTCGGCCATCACCTCGTAGTCCACCTGTCCCCAAAGACCGTCCCAGTCCGCGTCGGCGAAGGCGTCGATCGCCCCCAGCGGACGCGTGTCCGCCAGCCAGTATCCCGGTTTGTTGAGGTGGTAGGTGTAGAACACCCCGGCCTCGGCGTCGAAGGTGACGCGGACGGCCGTCGGTCGCTCGCTCTCCGGCGGCAACTCGCGTTCGATCCGATCGAGGAGGTCCTCGTGGACGGCCGCGAGCGCTTCGTAGCGAGACCGCTCGCGGAACACCTCCGCCACCTTCCCGAACAGATCCCACAGACCGTAGTACTCGTAGTCGGCGTATCCGTCGGGTGCGGCCGCCCGCGTCCCGCTGTAAAAGTTTCCGAACCACGGTGCGAGCTGATTCCCAACCTCTGTGATGTCACCGTCGTTCCAGCCGTCCTGCGTCGACACCCAAGCCGGATCCACGAGGTGGACGTCGCTGTTCAGTTCGTAGAGCAGTTCCTTCGAAAGCCCGTCGGTCAGCGGATCGTGGAGGTCCTCCCACTCGAAGGAAACGCCGTCGAGGTGGTGGTAGTAGTGGTTCATCGTCGTCCCTGACATCTCGGGAACGTACACCGCGTTGACGGCGTCGCCGTATCCGAGCGCCACCGCCATATCCGCATACTGGGTGAACACCGTGAACACGGTCTCCGGAACGGCGTCGAACGTCACCTCCCCCACCGGCGACATCGTTACCGAATACGAGTCGGTCCCCGAAGACGAGCCGTCCGATTCCGATTCGGACGGCTCCCCGCCGAGACAGCCGGCCAGCACGCCGCCCCCGACGATCGCACCGCCGAACTTGATTGCGTCTCTGCGCGTCGGTACCCCGCGAATCGGGCCCTGTTCTGCCATGTATTTTAGGCAACCCTAAAACGTAATAACTCCTCTGATAGTCGGCCGGTCAAACGCCGGCGCCGTCAGAGAGTAAATCGCGTTCCGATCGCGACCGGCGGCGTTCGAGTTCAGTCGGTTCCGGTGACGATATCCGCGACCCGACGGCGATCGAACAGCCGTTCCCCATCGAATTCGTCGGGGTAGAGCTCCCTCGCGGCTCGTTCGAGTTGAAAGAGGTGGATGATCGGACCCTGATAGGTCAGGCCGCCGTAGACGACGCGATCGTTTTGCACCGCCCGGAGTTCGCTCGCGATGTCGTGGCCCCGGAGGTGGGAGACGATTTCGTCCTCAAAGTACGCCGGCGTGATCTCGCCCTGGAGACGGATCGCGATCACGTCCGGATCGATCTCGAGGAGCCCCTCGTAGTCGATCGTGCCGCCGTCGGCCTGTGCGTCTTCGAAACCGTGTTTCGCGAGCGCGTCGCCGACCCGGAGATCGTTCCAGTGCTTGGACTGCGTCCCGGCGCCGACGAGGTACGGATAGAACGACTCCGGCGGAACCTCCGCGGGATACAGCACCGCCACGTCGGGCGTTTCGTCGGGGAGCCGACTCCGAACGTCGGCGAGCACGTCGTCGTGATACTGCGCGAAGGCTTCGTACCGATCTCGTTCCCGGAACACCTCGGCGAGCTTTTCGAAGGCTTCGTACATCGAGTAGTCGGCGTAGTCGTGCCAGTCGTACACCCGCGTGAAGATCGTGTTGCCGAAAAACGGGCCGACCGTGTCGTCGATTTCGTCGACGTCCTCCTGACTCCATCCCAGCTGGTTCACCATAAAGTTCGGATCGATGACGTGGAGATCGGCGTCGAGTTCGTAGAAGATCTCCTTCCCGGTGCTCCCCTGCCAGAGCTCCGTCAATCCGTCCCCGTCGATCGAAACGCCCGGCAGTTCCTCGTAGAGGTGCGTCCCGTACCGCGCTCGAACGCCGATCGCCAGCAACCCGTCGCCCCGCCCGAGTGCGACGCCCATATCGGCGTAGTCCGCCGTGTACGGGAACCACGTTTCGGGAACGTCGTCGAACGCGATTTCGCCGACCGGTTCCATCTCGACCGTGTACGAGCCGTCCGACGAGGCGGCGGCTCCGCCCCGTTCATCCTCACCGTCGTTCGGCTCGGTCCCCATGCAGCCGGCGAGTACTCCACCGCCGACGACGGCGCTCCCGTACCTGACCGCGTCCCGTCGAGTGATCCCGTTTCGGCTCGTGCCGTCTTCGTCCATGTCGATTAGGCTCGCGTAATCGTGTAAAATGGTTTCGAATCTTAGGCCGGCCTAAAACGGACGCGAACGGAACGTTGCGGCGTCACAACGGTCGGTTCGATCGAACGCCGTTCTCGTCGATCGAGGAACATCCGACCATCGTTTCGACCTCTGCACGCCCACGAAATGCCCGTGGCTTCAATATAGCTTCTTTTGGTTTATTCAAATTGGCGAGAGGAATCGCGATATTTTACTTATTTCGGTTGTCTGGATGGGACAACCTGATTAGTAGAATAGTCATGCAATTATCTATTTCGGCGCAGCCGACGGGATCGGCGGATTCGGAATACACTCAATGCGGATCGATCCAGAAAGCCCTCGACGAACACTCATCCGGTTCGGACCGTCGAACCGGACCTTCAGGGATCGAATTCGACGATCGAGGCGAGACCGGCGGATGAAAGCTACGTCTCCGTTCCGTCTTCCGCCGCCGTCGTCGTCACCACCGGCACGGGCGCGGTACGGACGACGCGTCCGGTAAAACTCCCGAGCAGGAACCGATCGAATCCTGACCAGCCGTGGGTTCCCATCGCGACGAGGTCGATCGAATTCGACTCGGCGTACTCGGTGATTTCGCGGGGAACTGACCCGGGCTCGATCGCGGTGACGACGTCGCCGACGCCCGCCCGCGAGGCGATCGTCGCCGCCTCGTCGAGCACCTCGGTCGCGTTTCGTTCGACGTCCTCGGAAAGTCGCACCGATCGCGGATCGATGGTCTCCGGGAGCTCGTCGACGACGAACAGTAGGTGCAACGCGGCGTCGTGTTCGGCCGCGATTTCGGATCCCAACTCGAGTGCGGCTCGCGCGTGGACGCTGTTATCCGTCGGGACGAGGACGGTTTCGTAGGGATACGATCGCGTCACGTCCTCGCCGGCGCGAACGGTTAGTACCGGAACGGAACTCGCGTTGACGACGTGCTCGGTCGTGCTGCCAAGCACGTACTCGCCGATCCCCCGGCGACCGTGGGCGCCCATAACGATACAACCCACGTCGTGCTCGGCGGCGTACTCGAGGATCGCCTCCCGCGGCGCATCCCGAACGACGCTACCGACGATGGAAACCCCCCGATCCTCGGCTAACGACCGTGCGCGTTCGGCGAGTGCTTTCGCTTCCTCTTCGAGCGCGTCGCCGATGCGCTCTTCGAATCGAACGAGGGAGGGAAGGGTCGTGTCGGCGACGGAGAGGATGTGAAGCGTGGCGCCCGCGTCGGCGACGACGTCCAAGGCGTGTTCTAGCGCCGCTCCCGCGGCGTCACTTCCATCGTAGGGAACGAGAACGGGACCGTCCATGCCGAGCCGTTCGGCCCGCTGACGTTTACTTTTGCGGGTAGCACGATCGGTTCGGTAATGGGTTCTGGCAGTGCGAGGAAGAACACTTCGATCGAAGCATCCACTGCACACCGGCAATATATCACATGGTGCTATATCGAATTTGAGCGTCGTAGACCCACACAGTTTCGGAGGGCGGACTGTTTTCTCGAATTTCCTGGGTAAATCGTGGTTCTAATTGGTCAAAGTGGTAGGGAATCAACCGCCTCAATCGGTTATACATCACCGAATACGCGAAAATAGCTCAAAATTCGACGTCTCGTAGAGTGTCGCCACTCACAACGAGTAACCTGAGTTGGTGTAGAGCGCTAATCCGGCGGGATCAGTGCTGAGCAAACCAATTCGACACACTCACCAGCCGTCAAAACCGGCGCGTAGTCTATCTCCCCACCGACACCTGCTTTCAACAGAAAATCAGTAAGCCGCCAGATATTGTGCAGTAGCACTGCGAATACGAAGTAGAACAGCCGTACTCGATAGTCTTTTGAGGAAGTCTTCGCCAGGAAATCGCCTTTGATCGATTTATACTCGTTATCAATCTGCCAGCGGCGGCTGCAGCGTCGACAAAACGTCTCAGCTTCATCCGGCCCGACTCGGAGATTTGTCGCGAACACGGTCGTTCCCCCGCGCTCGTCGACGGAACGTACAGAAACCGAAGCGGGTGCGAGCCGGCCTCAACGTGGACGGACGCCGATTCGACGGCAACCTCCTGTCTCTCCTCTTCCATTGTCTCGATTACCTCCCTCTCGGAGCTAGTAATTCGCTTCGGGATGAGATAGTTCACGTCGTGATTCGAGAGGGTCTGAATCACCCGCACCGAATCGAATTCGCGGTCATACAGCACCATCTCGATGGGAACGTGCTCAGTCGCTCGTCGAACTAATCCGCGGATGATGCGGTGCATCTGATTCGGCGGACTCTCATCCCGCGGTGAACGCTCACGCACGGGTTCGATAGCGACCACCAATGGGATATTTCACTAAGATTGAGAGCGTCGCGAATTTGAAGGCCCGTTCCTCTCTGTCCTTCGTGCCACTCACCATCGGCATCCCCTCAACATCCCCGTAGTACGGGACCGTCGTGATGTCAATGGCCGCCGGTACGGGGCGACGAAACGAGGCATCAGATGCGATTGCCGAAAGGAGGTTATCTGTGGCTGTATCAAATCCGTCGAGTAGGTCGTTCGAAGTGAACTTCTTGACAACACGGAGGTTGGTATCTCCATGGGGCCCATACTCGTTGCCTCAGCGGAATTTGAACTGCACTACACCTTGGGCGGTGCCACAACCGACCATCCCCATGAATGTCTGTAACTCGAAAAACTGCGTGTCATCGTAGGAGGCGTTCTGAGCGCGCCCAGAGTCGAACCTGTCGAAGCCGTGATCCCGTGCGAGGCGCGTCGTTCGATAAATCTGTTCCTCGGAAAACTCACGGCCAGCCGTTGCATCGTCCTCTCCCTCAGAGGATGAATCGTCTTCTCGGTCGGTGACGTCTGCTTTCGGGCGAACTGCGGAAACAGAGAGGCCATAGTCATCGACTTCTTTCACGACGAAGTGAGCGGCGATTGTTACGAACTCGCGGACTCCATCGTCGAACCGGTTGTGCCAAGTGCGCGAGAGTACGGACCCGTCGGGGACGTAATCCAGACCGAATGCATCGGCGAGTTCCTGATACTAGGTGAGGGTCCGATAGCTGTCGTCCGTGATCTCCCGATAGATGAACAGGCGAATCATTCCGAGAAAGGAATCTGGAGCAGGATGCCAATCGGGATACGAGTCTTCGAGGGTGTCAGCACGGATTGTCACGTCGCTAACCCCTGCACATAGGGACTCCCATCTCGAAGGTGTTCGGTCACTTCGATACCAACCTTATATGCATCGGATATCCGACAATCCCGTCCAGAGAGCAAATCTAGTGTGTTCTCCATCGAGGCTTGATCCGGCCGAAGTTGTCTCAAAACTAAGGATATCCGATAGGTCGCTTTCCTTGCCGTTAACGTAGATTGGGATAGATACAGAGGATGGACGTAGTACGGACTAAGCCGAAATTGATAGCTATCCCAACAGGCGCTGGGGAGCCCATATCAACGGCGCTCTATCGAGGATTCCGGCCGGGACCACCGTCGTCGCGTCGGGCACGTTCAGTCAAAGAGCGCTCCGAACACCCGTGCCTCGACCTTCTGGAGGTGTTCCGATACCGTCCCGACCGTGAGCCCCAGCTGCTCTGCGATGTCATGATGGGTGGCTCGCCGCGGGACGTTGTAGTAGCCCAGTTCGAGCGCGACATCGAGCACCTCCCGCTGGCGGTCGGTCAGCGTCGGCATGACGTTCGCGGAGTGCTCCAGGTACGGACTGATCCGTTCGACAGTGACATCGATTTCCGCTGGAATGTCCTCCAGGGCCTCCTGCAACACCTCGTTCGTCTCGCCGACCATGACGACCCGCAGCTTGCCGTCACGCGTGCCTTCTACCGGAAAATCGAAGAATACCTCGTGTTCTCGCGGAAGTTTCAGGAACCGTCTGATCTCCGATGGTGGTCGCGTGTGGATATACACTAGCCCGCCTTCGTCACCGTCGCCGGAAATGCTGAGACCGAGCACGTCGAGCCGGTCTTCGATCAGCTGTCTCGCACGGTCAAGGTCGCCTCGAAGCCGACCCAGCATGACTGTCGTCCCGTTCTCCAATATGTTGACGTGGTAGACGCGTTCTCTGCTGATCCCCGACGCTTCGTCGAACAGCCGGAAGTCCGGGTGCGACGACCGCATGTCCACGAGGAACGTCAGCGCTCTCATGTGAGTTACCGGTACTACACGCGCGTAAAAGAATAAACTGCCTGAGATCCTAGGCAGTCAGCCCATCTCCTTGTCCGCTGTTATTCAGAGTATGTCGATAGAACCGCAGGGAGCAAACGTGTTTCCCGAGGCACTTTCAACGCGCGAAGCGTGGCTCGAACCGTTCGACTGGTATCGCGAGATGCGCGAGAACGCGCCCGTCCATTACGACCCCGAGCGCAATGCGTGGGACGTCTTTCGCTACGCCGACGTCAAGCGGATCCTAGGAGACGACGCGACGTTCTCGGTGGACCCTGAGAACGCTCCTGACTTCGTCAGCCCCAAGATGGATGGCCAGGAAATGGCCATCAGTTCGATGGTCTCCGAGGATCCACCGCGCCACGACGAACTTCGCGACGTCGTTGACGACTCCTTTCGCCCGCAGGCCATCCGCGAGCTCAAACCTCGAATCCGGGATCTGACCGGTGAGCTCCTCGACAATGCACTCGACAGGGAAGGCGAGATCGACCTCGTCGAGGAGTTCGCTTATCCGTTACCAGTCATGGTGATTGCGGAGCTGCTGGGCGTGCCTGTCGAAGAACGCGACCAGTTCAAGGAATGGTCCGATGCGCTCATCGCCGCGCCCAGCGACCCCGAGAGCGGCGAGGCGTTCGCCGAGCGCCAGATTGAGCTCTTTCAGGAAATGAGCGGATACTTTATGCAGCTCATCAAGGAGCGCCGCCAGGACCCGCGCGAGGATCTCATCTCGACGATCGCAAACGCTGAGATCGACGGCGAACCTCTGCCCCCCGAGAATATGGTTGGACTTTGCATACTGTTGCTCGTTGCGGGCAATATCACGACCACGAACCTGATCGCCAACGCCATGCGCTGTTTCGGCGAGAACGATCTATTCGAGACCTACACCGAGGCGGGCGTGGTTCCGACGCCGACCATCGAGGAGGTTCTGCGCTATCGGTCGCCGGTGCAGGCGATGAGCCGGTTCACGACCGAAGACGTGACTATCGGGGACGAATCCATTGAGGCGGGCGAGGTAGTGGTCGCCTGGATGGGCTCGGCCAACCGCGACAATCGTCAGTTCCCCGAGGGCGACTCGTTCGTTCCTGATCGCTCGCCCAACCAACATATCGGATTCGGCTACGGAGCTCACTACTGTTTGGGCGCGCCGCTGGCCCGCCTCGAAGCGGATGTCGCCCTCTCGGAACTGTTCGGCCGGCTCGCGGACGTCGAGATTCCCGACACGACGCTTCAGCCGACCCGCAGTTCGTTCATCTACGGCGTCGACTCGCTGCCGATCCGGTACGCGACGGTCTGAAGCAAGTCTTTCTGACTTCCAAGTTCGGGTTACCCCATGAACAGTCGTGCCTGATTTGTCGCCGAAACGGGCTTACCTCCCCTCAGTCGCAAGACTTCGACGATTCCACCGTGTGCAATACGGACGCGAAAACGCCAAAGACGATGCGAAGTGCGAGCCCCGAACCGTCGATCGCCGAGCGCTCATCGTAAGGTACCGCGTACAGGACGACACCGCGCATCCGGCGTCCGTACGATCCGTCCGTCGTCGTGAAAGTCATCGTGGGCGGCCGAAAAGAGAACCATTAACAATGCGCGCCTCGGTCGGAATTCCGGCAACATCGATCGATGGACGTGCTCGCCCTCACGACGTACGACGAGGCCCCGTTTTTAACGCAACAGATCGACGAACTCGAACGACGCGGCGTCTCGATCGACTGTCGGAGCGTTCCCGGACACGTCTCGGCGACCGAGTCTCGGAGCGTAACCGACTATCTACGGTTCTTTCCCGAGGTGATCCGCGAGGGTCGCAACGGGTACGACCTCCTTCACGCACATTACGGACTGACTGCGCCGATGGCCCTCGCGCAGCGACGGCTGCCCGTCGTCCTCACGCTGTGGGGATCGGATCTCGCCGGTCCGGTCGGACCGCTCACGCGCGTCTGCGCGCCTCGCTGCGACGAAGTGATCGTGATGACCGACCAAATGCGCCGACAGCTCGACGGCGACTGCGAGGTGATCCCGTTCGGTATCGACCTCGACCGATTCCGACCGACCGATCGGGATCGGGCGCGGAACGAGGTCGGCTGGGCCAGCGACGAGTACCACGTACTGTTTCCCTACTCTCCGGATCGAACCGTCAAGAACTACCCGCGTGCGAAACGCGTCGTCGAAGCGGTCGATAGCCGCCTCGACCGGCCGGTAAACCTCCAGGTCGTCCACGGCGTCGACCACGAAACGGTTCCGGTCTACATGAACGCCGCCGACGCGCTGGTGCTCACCTCGGATCGCGAGGGCTCGCCGACCGCCGTCAAGGAGGCCCTCGCGTGCAACCTCCCCGTCGTCGCGCTCGACGTCGGGGACGTCCGCGAACGGCTCGACGGCGTCGAACCGTCGACGGTTTCGACGTCCGATACGGAACTCGTCGACGGCCTCGCTGACATCCTTCGGCGGGAGGAGCGGTCGAACGGCCGCGCAGCCGTCGCGGAACTGAGCCAGGGCGTGACGGTCGATCGGGTCCTCGAGGTTTACGACCGGACGCTCGATCGCGGCGTCGACGTCGAACGGTTCGAGTGAGTGACCGCGCACGATTGGTGGACCGCCAACGAGACGTCGCCGGGTAGAATCCCGGTCGCCACCGATTCGGACGAGCGGGGAAATGTGGGAGATTCCACGCGTTGATAGAGAGCGGATTCACCGGAATGACTCGGAGTCACCGACTGTCTCTGTAGTTGAAAACGAGACGAAACCGTCTCGTTTTGAGAACGATCGGCGGCCGAGATCGGGCGGTCGACACGGACCGTGGCGGCGATCGCGTCCGCGAAGCGGTATCCGATCTGGCCCATCGAGAGCTGCGAACAGTCTCGCCACCCTGAAATCCGTGGAAGGAGTGATTCAGGCCAGCTCGCGGATGGACCTTGACCCCGGTATCGAGTGCGAACGCAACGAGTAGATTCAACGACGAGACACCCAACGTATCACATTTGTAGACATGAACGTTATACGGTGTGTCGTGTCCATATCGCCGGCTACCGATTCACTGCAGACCAGAAAATGGAGCCGCAGTCGACACGAAACGCGGAACGATAGCAGCGATGGTCCTGAAAACGCCGTCGAGGTCGATTTCGACGGAATACTTCCGCTACGCTGCTCGGTCGAAATTACACCTGTCGATCGAACCAGCGCTTCGAACACGCCGAAAAGCCGGATACGATCGAGGCCATCGGTTCCGCCGAGTTCGCACGGTGGGTCGTCACTTCATCGGAGTAGGAGCTGGTCCCTGTTGTGACGTGTGAGTATTGGAACCGCAAATATATTCGATTTTTTACTATTCTTCCCAGGTAAAACCCAGCGTATCTTTACTGAATTGCTGTACGACTGCTGTCGAGACGGCGGTCCGGAATTTCGCGTCTCGTACGAAGCAGAGGGCTCACGATGCCAGTGGGTGACCGAATGTCGCCAACGATGCCGACGGATGTTCGGCCATCGCTCAAAGCAGGGAGCGGACCGCTTCGCGAGTGGTCGGCCACCGTCACCCGTCGGGCGTCCGAATCGACGGGCGCAGGTGACGCTGGATCTCCCAGTTCGATCGGTGCCTCGTCCCCACCGCACGGTACTGACGCCCGACAGCGGTTCGACGCCGATCCTTTCCAGTTCGCTTATCGCTCGGGCTCTCCCGCGTCGGATTCCGGTGTCGTAAGGATTTCGACCAGCGCGTCGAGCGCGGTTTCGGCGTCGGCCCCCTCGGCGACGAGCCTGACTTCGTCGCCGCACTCGATGGAGAGCCCGGCGACGGCGAGCATGCTCCGTGCGTCTACGGTTTCCTCGCTATCGACCGGCGCGATCGTAACCTCGCTCTCGTACTCGGTGGCCGTCTGGACGACTTCCGAGGCCGGTCGCGCGTGGAGGCCAGCCTCCGGAACCACCGTTATAATTCGCTCCATGTCAGTACCCACAGATTACACGTACACTACCTTTACTCACTCGGTTTGCTCTAATTAGTTCCGCGCCGACACATCACTCCCGAGTCCGTCCGCACGTCTGCGAACGCAGACCGACGGCGCGTCATTTCGTACCCCTACCGGCGATTACGGTTTCCTCCAAATCTGCCTGGCTCCGAAGAGGAGGAGACGCTCGCGGCGGTTGAATCGCAGCCGTTCGAGAGGCGCCGCGAAACGGAGTCAATCCGCGCGTTCGGGGCTACGTCCCCGTCGCGTGTTCGGCCGCTTCAGCCGCGGCCCGTTCGACGGTTTCGAGGCTCGCGTTCGGACTCGACGCCGCGACCGCGGCGTTGAGCGCCCCCTCCAGAATCGGCGCATCGACGACGACGCACTCCACGTCCTCGTCGGCCGCTTCGACGGCGATCTCCGCGTTCATCACCGCGCTGCCGAGATCGGCGAGAACGACCACGCCGTCCGTTCCGTCGGCGAGTCGCGATAACGCGTCGCGGATGTCGTCGACGGAGGTGCCGATCCCGCCGTCCGGGTCGCCGCCAACGGCTTCGATCCGGGCGTCTCCGCCCATCTCGCGAGCGATGTCTCCGATTCCTTCGGCGGCTTTCCGACTGTGTGAAACGACGAGTACTCCGATCATCTCACTCCCCCTGGTTCTCCACGTCTTCGTCCGGAATCGTCGGGGAAGCGGCGGTAACGTCCACGTTCCCGTCGAGATACACCTGGGCAGTGGCGAGGAGCTCTTCCAGAATCAGCAGCGTGCTCGTGGCGCCGGGATCCTGGTGGCCGACGGACCGCCAGCCGAGGTACGAGGCCCGCCCTTTCGCGGCTTTGAGCGGCACGGTAAACTCGACGCCGCGTTCGGCCGCGTCGACGGCCTTTGCGAGCGCTTCCAGCGGCGGTAACTCGTCCACTTCGATCGACTTTTTGTAGGTGTGGACCGCCGGCGTGAGGGCGTCGACCATCGTCTTGTCGCCGACCTCGGCACCGCCTCGGTCGCGCAGTTTCTCGAGGTAGGCCTCGGCGAACGCGACGGTCGTCTCGGCGGTGATCCCGTCTTCGAGTTCCTGGCTGGCGTGCATGCAGGACCCGCCGTACAGCGGCCCCGATGCGCCGCCGACTTTGGAGATGAGCGCCATGCCCGCCGTCTTTACCAGTTCCTGCGTCTCGGCGTCGTCCTTCTGTTCGATCTTCTCGACGACGGCCTGAAACCCGCGGTCGAGGTTCGCCCCGTGATCAGCGTCGCCGATCGCCGAGTCCAGGTCGGCCAGGTGCTGCTTTTCCGATTCGATGCGGGCGGCGATCCGATCGACCGCCTCCAGGATCGCTTCACGTTCCGTCTCTCGAGAAGCCATGGTATGGTGTTAGGTCACGTGATGATAATCCCTTCGGACTTCCAGTCGTCAGTCGGCTCATACCGTGAACGCGGGCGTATTCGCGGGATCGCTCAGCAGGTCCGTGAGCTCGTCGTCGAGGTCGAGAACCGTGATCGAGCAGCCGGCCATCTCCAGCGACGTCATGTACTCGCCGACTCGGGCGTCCCACGTCTCGAGGCCTTCCTCGGCCAGGAACTCCTGTACGGCCCGATTGACGACGAACAGTTCCGAGAGCGGCGTGCCGCCCATCCCGTTGACGATCGTTGCGACCGTGCCCTCCGGTTCGACGTCGTCCAGAACGGCTGCGGTCAGCTTCGTCGCGACATCGTCAGCGTCCATGACACCGGTCCGCTCGACGCCGGGCTCGCCGTGGATGCCGATGCCGAGTTCGATCTCGTCCTCGCCGAGGTCGAACGTCGGCTCACCCTTCTCCGGCGTGGCGCACGACGTGAGCGCGATCCCCATCGTACCGACGTTATCGGTGACTTTCTCCGCGACGCGCCGCACCTCCCGGAGGTCGCCGCCTCGCTCGGCCGCCGCGCCCGCCACCTTGTGGACGAAGATCGTCCCGCAGACGCCGCGCCGGCCGGAAGTGTACGTTGAGTCCTCGACGGCGACGTCGTCGTCGACGACGACCAGCTCGACGTCGACGCCTTCCATCTCGGCCATCTCAGCCGCGGTCTCGAAGTTCATTACATCGCCCTCGTAGTTTTTGACGACGCAGACCACGCCCGCCCCGGCGTCGCAAGCCTGGATCATCTCACTGAGTTCGTCCGCAGTCGGCGACGTGAACACTTCCCCGGCCGCCGCGCCGTCGAGCATCCCCTCGCCGAGAAAGCCGGCATGGCTCGGTTCGTGGCCGCTTCCACCGCCGCTGACGACCGCGACCTTGTCGTCGACGGGAGCGGCGGTCCGAACGAGGACTTTCGTGTCTTCCACACGACGCAGTTCCTCGGGGTACGCGGCGACCATCCCGTCGAGCATTTCGTCTACCACAGCTGCCGGATCGTTGACTAACTTTTTCATACCGTAGCCGCGTATTTCATGAACGTATACAAAAGTTCTATCGATAGCGAATTCCGCGTTCGGCTAGATCGCGCGCCGGTCGCTCAGCGATCGTCGACTACCAGCGCGATAACCTCCGGATCGACGGTGAGCCGGTGTGTCTTGTAGTTGCCCTCGCCGCGACCGCCCCAGTGGGCGGCTGTTTGCGTGAAGCCTAGGTCGGCGTGCTCGTTGAGGAAGTCCTGAAGGCGGCGGGCCGTCCGCGGGCGCGTATCGTGGTCTCGGCAGACCCCCTCGTAGGCCTCGTGGATCGTCGTCGTTCGAACGGACTCCCCGGGTCGGTCGCTCGATACCGATGCGAGCGCCAACAGCGCGAGTCGAGAGTGCCGCGGTAGCGAAGCGATAGCCTCACGAGTTCGGATCGTTTCGACGTCAGCGGCGACGCTCTCGATCGTCTCAGCCGTCACAACCGAGTCACCACGCTCGTCCGCCCGCTCGCCCGCAAACCGGAGCAGATCGATCGCCGTCCGAGCGTTTCCGTACGGCTCAGACGCGATGCTCGCAGCCCGAGAAATCGCCTCGTCGACGATCGCTCCATCGGCGAAGGCGTCGAGCCGTGGGTCGAGAATTTCGAGCAACTCGTCCCTCCCGTAGGGGTCGAATCCGATGTGGCTGTCCCAGAGGCTCGACTCGACCGCCTCGTTCGCAACGTCCTCGACGACACCGTCACAGATACCGATGATCCCGACGGCACAGTCTCTCGGACCGTCCGCGTCGGAGAGGACAAACTCCAGCGGCAGCGTTTCGTCGTCCATTCGATCCATCCGATCGAGCACGACGAGCACCACGTCGTAGCGAGCGTCGAGCACCGTCCGGAACCGATCCCGGTACTCCCGGAGGCTGAGCCCGGTCTCCGGAATGGCGAGTTCGGTGATCGACGGATCGTTCAGCCGTTGGGCGACCGTGCGCGTCACGTTCGTCTCGGTCGGACGGTCGCCGCAGTCTACGTAAACGAAGCCGGCTCGAACCCCCTGCTCGCGGGCGTGCTGGACTTCACGGCGGATGCTGTACGTCGCGCACGTGGTCTTCCCCGTCCCCCATCGACCGTGGATGAGAACGTTGTCCGGTTGCGTGCCGAATACGATCGGCGTCACGGCGTATTCGATGCTCGCAATCTCCTCGTCCCGTCCGGCAAAGCGATCGGTCGGAAGGTACTCCGGATCCAGCAGTCGCTCGTCGGCAAATATCGATCCGTCCCCTGGCGTTGAATCGGTCCCCATTCGTATTTGGTCTCGTTTCTACTCATAGAGTAACATTTTCCCATGTTAAGCGTTTCGCTCGCACCCGATCGCGTACGCGACGGCGGCGACGTCGAGTCTAAACAGGGATGATTTCGGTTTTGTCGATAAAATCGCAGCGGTATTTCTCGGCCGGATCTATCATTCAGTCACGTTCAAGGCGGCGACCCAGTTCGGATTCGACGGCCGTTTTCGTTTGACTCGAAGTCCGGTCAGTGAGCCGGTTTTGATGAGAAATGCGGTGCTTCGATGGCTTCGATCCGCTTGCTCCACGGGTATCCGTTGTTCCGTCCGCAAACCGGGGGTACTGACGCGAAATTCGGCCTGCACGTAGATACGAAACGAGGGTGAACCCTAACGATTGATCTCGTCCGATAGCACAGTTATCGGCGCCATCTCTCGATTTGGGATGGCCGGTTCCGCTCGTTAGACGCGAAGCGCGATAAGAATCCGATACCTCTCCTGCCGATCGATAGCTAGCCGTCGAATCCAATGCGTTCCACCATATTACAGCCATACTATTGTAAACAGATCTACAGCGAGGAACGCTACTCCGGCCGATCGCGACTTACCGCTGGGGGAGACGTGAATGGATCATTACGGGCGACGGACAAACGACTACTATTACATACAGCCGGTATTATCCACCAACAGTCAAATAATCTAGAAGAGGAGTTACTTATAGCATAATAGATCTATCAGATTATAGTTCGGCTACAGTTTCCATCCGCCGTTCGATAATTTTCTCGAATTCTCGATGGCCTCTCGCCCGAATAAATGCCGGGTCAGAACCAAATATTCCAACTATTCGATAACCAAGGCCCCACCCCTTCATCACCACCATCTATTTTTTGTAATAACGTTATTTGAGCCTTTTTCGCCCGATTTTCCCAGTATTGTGGTTCTTGGTTCCCGATCCACTCCAATTGGTGATCAATTACTCATCCATTATCAAGTTATCCAAATATCACGAAAATTACCACTTATATATAATACTAAATAATAATTCATATAGTCTATCCAATATTATTAGAGTGTATTTTTCTCGGGGTATCCGGGCGCGGCTGATTTCGTGGCGGACCGATCGAAACGCGATCGACAAACGCGATCATCTAAGAGGAGTAGACGTGGCCACACGGAGGGTCTGTAGGTGCCCGACACTCCCGGAGCAGACCGGTCTCCACCGTGGCCGTCGCGACGATCCACGATCACCGATCGAGTATGCGAACGTGCGAAAACGGTCACGTCGATCGTCCGACGAACGCCCGGCCAAGCCGTGCGATCCAGACGATTCGAAGGGGTACTCAAAACGCGTCATCCGCCGCCGGTCGCCCGCGAGAGGCCTGGCCGGGATCGTTGGCAAGTCGAACGGCTGATCGGAGACCGAACGAGCGATGTCCGTTCGATCGAAGGCTATCGGTCGCCGCGATCGGCGCAGTCGGCTTCTCTCATTACTTCTCGTTCACTTCGAGAACCTTCCCGGCCGCGACGGTCTGGCCCATGTCGCGAACGGCGAAGCTTCCGAGTTCCGGAATCTCGCTGGACGGCTCGATCGAGAGCGGTTTCTGCGGTCGGACCGTGACGACCGCGGCGTCGCCCGCCTGGATGAAGTCGGGGTCCTCCTCGTCAACCTCGCCGCTCGCGGGATCCATCTTCCTGTCGAGGGACTCGATCGTCCCAGCGACCTGGGCCGTGTGGGCGTGGAAGACCGGCGTGTAGCCCGCCGTGATCACGGACGGGTGCTGCATAACGACGATCTGGGCCTGGAAGGTTTCGGCGACCTTCGGCGGATCGTCTGCGGCGCCGCAGACGTCGCCGCGGCGGATGTCATCCTTGCCGATGCCGCGGACGTTGAACCCGACGTTGTCGCCGGGTTCCGCGAGGTCGACCTCCTCGTGGTGCATCTCGATCGTCTTCACCTCGCCGCCCACGTCGCTGGGTTGAAAGACGACGTCGTCGCCGGGGCGCATCTGCCCCGTCTCGATCCGGCCCACCGGGACCGTCCCGATTCCGGAGATCGTGTAGACGTCCTGAATCGGGAGCCGAAGTGGTGCGTCCGTCGGCGGCTCCGGCTCTGGAAGGTTGTTCAGGGCCTCGAGTAGGGTTTCGCCGTCGTACCACGGCGTGTTGTCCGAGGACTCGGCGACGTTGTCGCCCTCGAACGCCGAGATCGGGATGAACGAGGCGTCATCGGTGTCGAACCGAACCTGCTGGAGCAACCCGGTGACCTCCTCGACGACCTCCCTGTACGTCGATTCCTCGTAGTCGACGATATCCATCTTGTTGACGGCGACGATGAGTTCGTCGATGCCCAGCGTGCGGGCCAGGAAGACGTGCTCCTGGGTCTGGGGCGCCACGCCGTCGTCCGCCGCGACGACGAGTACCGCGTGGTCGGCCTGGCTCGCGCCCGTGATCATGTTCTTGACGAAGTCGCGGTGGCCGGGCGTGTCCACGATCGTGAAGTAGTACTCGTCGGTGTCGAACTCTTGATGAGCGATGTCGATCGTCAGCCCGCGCTCGCGTTCCTCGGCGAGGTTGTCCATGACGTAGGCGAACTCGAAGCCGCCTTTGCCCTTCTCTTCGGCTTCCGCGCGGTGTTGTTCGATGATGTGCTCCGGGACGCTTCCGGTCTCGAATAGGAGGCGGCCCACCAGCGTGCTCTTCCCGTGGTCAACGTGACCGATGATGGCCAGGTTTTGGTGGGGTTTGTCTGTCATTGTTCCTCCCTAGCACGTAGGGTGACGGAAACGGATAGACCTTGTTGATAGATACCAATTAACGCGATTTTCAGGAGAGAATCACGTACCGCTCACTACCTCGATTTGTTGGCGACGAAGGAGGCGCCCCGAATCCGGCAACGATCGCCCCGGAAACGAAGGACAGGCGATCGAACGCAATCTGGTTCCGCGCTCCGACTCCCGTTACGGTTCGACGACCAGTTTGCCGAAGAGGCTGTCCTCGATGACGGCGCGCTGGGCGTCGCCGGCCTCGTCGAGGCCGTGCGTCTGGTCGATCTCGATCGAGAGCGCGCCGGTATCCATGAGGTGGGCGGCCCCGCGGAGCGGCACGCGGAGATCCGGCGTGTTGAACATACTCATGAACTGGTAGGAGACGTCCTTCGATCGGGCGGCGCCGTCGTTCGTAAAGCCCGGATCGGGCGAGTTTTCGCCGATGCCGACCACGCGCGCGCCGGTCGCGGCCACGTCGGCGTCGAACTGGAGGTAGTCGTCGAGTCGGTGATCGAGCACGACGTCGACGCCGCCACCGGACGCGTCGCGGACGGCGTCCGCGAGATCGTCCCGGCCGTAGTCCAGTGCGGTTTCGGCGCCGTATTCCTCGAGGGCGTCGTGATACTCGGGTGCAGCGGTCGCGATGACGCGCGCGCTCATCGCGGTGCCGATCTGGACGGCGGCGTGGCCGACGCCGCCGGAGCCGCCGTGGACCAGGCAGTACTCCGCAGGATCGAGGCCGGCGTGGTCGATCAGCGCGCGCCAGGCGGTGACAGCGATGACGCCGGCCGCGCCGGCTTGGGTGAAGTCGACGCCGTTGGGAAGGTGGACCGCGCGATCGGTCGGGACGGCCGCGTACTCGGCGTAGCTGCCCTGGAAGGAGCCGTTCCCGATCCCGGTCCCGAAGACCCGATCGCCGGCCTCGAATTCGTCGACGTCGGCACCCGTTTCAGCGATGGTCCCCGCGAAGTCCACGCCGGGCGTGAACGGCACGGCGACCGGTTCGTACGATCCCTCCCTGAAGTAGGTATCCACGGGGTTGACGCCCGCGGCGGCGACCTCGACGAGGAGTTCGTCGTCGCCGGGATCGGGGCGATCGATCTCGTCCACCCGCAACGCGTCCGGACCGCCGTGCTCGTGAAGGCGTACGGCTCTCATGTCGTCCTGGACGACGGACCGTACCGGCATAAACGTGCATATCGCGCGGTGGGCGACCCGACGGTCCTCCATCGGTGCCTCCGCGACGCCGGCCCGTGGCGACGGAACTATACGACCGGCCCTGGATCCGATCCCATGGACGTACACCACACCGCGATCCGAGTGTCCGACCTCGATGCGACGAAAGAGTTCTACGAGGACGGTCTCGGCCTCGAGTACAGCTACGACTTCCACACCGACGACGGCGTCCACAACTACTACGTGACCGGCGACGAACTGGGCACCGAGATCCAGTTCACGCACGACCCGGACGCCGAGATCGATCCCTCGGGGATCAGCCACCTCGCGATCATCGTCGAGGACGCCGACGAAGTGTTCGAACGGCTCGTCGAGCGAACCGGCTGTCCGGTCGTGCGGGAACCCGCGACGATCGAGGCTGCGAACGCGCGAGCGGCGTTCGTCGAGGACCCGGACGGCTACGAGGTCGAGCTGTTCTCGCGGCTGGAGTGAGTGGCCGCCCGCGGCCGCCGCCGTTCCACAGTTTCTTTTGGCTGCTGGCCCTCGAGTCGGTATGCGCTATTTCCTCGGGACGGACTCGGTGCACACGACGGCGGCGGCCTGCGACTACCTCGACGATCGCGCGACGGCCGACGACGAGGTGACGGCCGTGGCGGTCGCGCCGCCGGACGATCGGGCGGCCGAGCGGGATCGGCAGGAGGCGTTGAACGTCGCCCCGGTTCGCCTGTCGGCGGTCGGTTCGGTCGAGACCGAACTCCGGGAAGGAGAGCCGACCGCCGAGTTGCTCGCGGCCGCGAGCGAGGTCGGCGCCGACGAGATCGTGATCGGAGCCCGCAGCGGGGCCCCGGACGCGACCGCCGACCTCGGATCGACGGCGCGAAGGCTGCTCGAGAACGCGTCGCGGCCCGTGATCGTCGTTCCGATCCCCGACCTGTAACCGCGGAACTCCCGTTCGAACCCGCCGCTCGTCCGATCGGCTCGTTCGAACGACGCTTCGTCTGCCGGTTTTCGACGATCGTTGTAGACCACCTTTAATATCGTCGAATATAGAAGGTGCAGTATGACAGTCACCACGGACGAACGAACGCTGAACGAACCGCCCGTCGCAATTCCGGAGACCGTGGAATCGGCGGAAGCGAAGCTCCTCTACTTGAGTTTGCGGCTCCAGGGCGGCCAGACGATCGACGAACTGCAGCGAACGACGAAGCTGCCCAAACTGAGCCTCTACAGCATCGTCCGATCGCTGCGCCGGAACGATCTCGTCGAGAAGGACGGCGACAGCTTCAGGATCGCGGGCGAATAGCGTCAGTTTCTCGAGGACGATCGGCGACAGGGTGCGATCGAGGCGCGGCGGACGGCGAATCGATCGCGGTCGAAGGGATCGACGTTCGTCGATCGCCGGCGACCGGATCGGTAGCGGCTCGATCGTCGTTCGTCGAGAGTCGATCCATCGACATCCCGTCAATCGTCGCTCGGGGTCGGCTCCGGGCGGTAGCCGCGACTGATAACCTTCCACCGGCCGGTGGTAAAGCGGTAGTAGTTGATCACCGCGGGGATCGCCGTCTCGGCGAGGAAGGCGAGGTAGAGCCCCGCAACCCCGAACGCCGGGATCGAGACGCCGGGGATCGCGACGCCGAGGAGCGGAACCGTTCCCGGCGAGGGGACCGCGAGTCCGGCCGCGCCGAGGTAGGCGATCGGGATCGCGAGTCCGAACATCCCCAACAACTGGCTGTAGAACGGCCAGCGGGTGTCGCCGCTGGCTTTGAGCGCGCCCGCGGCGCCGGTGTAGATCCCCTGTAGAGTCACGGCGCCGCAGGCCGCGTAGATCAACGAAACCGCCGTCGGAATCGAGAGTTCGGTCGGATCGTTGGTGAACGCGAGGACGATCGGTTCCGCGAGGACGAGGACGACGAGCGCCGAGACGATGTACACGGCGATCGCGAACCGGACGATCTCCCGGCCGTACTGCTCGGCGCGGCGCTCGTCGCCGGTGCCGAGTTCCTGGCCGACGAGGCTCGAGGCCGCGAGGCCGAAGCCCCAGCCGGGCGTGTTCATCAGCCCCCAGATGCGCCGGGCGATCACGTAGGCGGCGACCGTCTCCGACCCGAAGATGGCGACGATCGCGAGCATCGGAAACTCGGCGGCGGTCCAGACGAGTTTCGTTCCCATGACCGGGAGGCCGATCGTCGTGAGATCCCAGATCGTCTCGCGGTGGAGGTAGCCCCCGAGCGGGTCGACGCTGACCGGAAGCGTCCCGACGCCGGGAAGCCGACCCGAGACGAGACCCGCGGCGAACGCGGCCGTCACGACGACGTTCGAGAGGACGGTTCCCAGCGCGGCGCCGCCGACGCCCATGTCGAAGCCGAAGATGAGGACCGCGTTGAGCACGATGTTGGCGACGGCGCCGCCCGCCCTGACGACCATCGGCGTCCACGCGTCGTCCATTCCGACGAAGGTCCGACTGCCGATGAGGTTGAGGCCGGCAAACGGGATCCCGAGGCCGACGATCCTGAGGTAGGTCGCGCCGTACTCGATCGCCGCCGGATCCGAACCGAGCAGCGAGATCAGTTCCGCGGGGTACCGCCAGAAGACAACGGTGATCGGCACCGACAGCACGATGACGAGGAGCGCGCTCGATCGGACGGCCTGGCCGAGACCCTCGTAGGCCTCCGCGCCGTAGCGCTGGGAGACGAGGGCGATCGTGCCGCCGGCGACGCCGCCGCCGACGGTGAACGCGAGCCCCCAGAACGGCGACGCGAATCCGACGCCCGCGATTGCCGCCGAGCCGAGCGCCACCCCGACCATCGCGACGTCGACGGCGCTTTTCGACATGCGCGCGAGGCCGGTGACGATCCGCGGCCACGCGAGATCCGCCGTCCGCCGCGCTCTGTCGGGGTCGACGAGCCCGATGCCGGCGAGCGCGACCCCGATCCACAGGATGCACGACCGGATCGGGTTCGGGATGGAGCGGGGCACGAGAATCGAGTTGAGCTATCCAACCGCGACAAAAAGCCCTTCCCCAGTCGGCAGAGCCGACCGGTTTCGAAACGAAACCGATCGACGACGGCGGACAACCTCACGGGATCGTTTCGGGAACCGTTTAGTCTCGCGACGCGAGTGCGTACCCATGGCATCGCTCAACCCCGTTGCGAAGCGAATTCACAACATCAGTCCGGATCCCGTCGCGCTCACGCTCGCCGACGGAACCCAAGGGGTCTTTCACGTCTCCGGTGCGGAGTTCTTCCAGCAGGAGTTTCAGGCCGAAGGAACGCGAGAGGGAGACGACGCGGCGTATCGATTCGTGTCGAGCGAGGATAACGAGTCGGTGCTCGTCGGTCGGAAGGGGCCGGACGAGTCGGGGTGGTCGATGATCGGAACCGTCGTCGAGGCGACTCCCGTCGATTCCGAGTGAACTCGCGCTCCGGACCGGAGCCGAGAGCGACAGTCCCGGTCACCGCCTCGGCCGCCTAGACGCCGACGACGCACGTCTCTCCAGTCGACGATCGCGTCCAAGAGAAAATCGAGCGTCGAAGAGAGACTCGACGTTCGGTGGCATCACTCGACCGTGGACGATCGACCGGCCGGAGGGCGTCCGCCCCGGTCAGCTCTCGACGTAGATCTCCGGATCGACGACGCCCTCGGAGCCGAGTCCGCCGCGATTGACGATCGTCACGTCCCGAAGTTCGCCGGAGAATCGAAACCGCTGTACGTCGGCTTCGACCGTCCCTTCGGCAGTCGTCCCAGAGACGATCGTGGCCTCCTCGGAGGCGACCGCGCCATCCATCTCGATCGCACCGTCGACCGTGATCTCGAAGCTCGCGGGTGTGCCCTGTCCTTCGACGGTGATGACGTTCGGAAGTTGTGTCTCGGTAACTGAACTGCGTCGGTCCGTATCTGGACGTTCCATACCCGGCAAAGCCCAGCAGTTAAGCATAAGCTTTACCCTCTCATTATCGGTAGTAATCGGCGAATGTAATCCGCGGGGAAATTTTCAGCGAGACCGGCTGTCGTCGACGCTTATTGCACTCCGCGGTGACTAGCGAACGTGGACGATCGACGGCCGGACAACGGACGCTGTGCGCTGTGCGGCGAGCCACTCGACGAGCCGACCGTCGCGACGGCCGATTCGACTCGATTCTGCTCGACCGGCTGTCGTGACGTCTCCGCCGCTCTCGAACCCGGCACCGTTGGCGGGAGCGACGAGTCCGGGGCGGCTCGCACGACAGGAACGGACCGCGAGAGCGAGACCGAGAGCGGTGACGACGCCGGCGCGATCGACGCCGCGACCGAGGACGACGGGCGGTCCGAGCGAACGTTTTTCCGCGTCGACGGGATGCACGCCGCGACGTGCGAGTCCTTCCTGGAGTCGATCGCCGAAACCCGAGACGGGGTGACGAACGCGGCGGCAAGCTACGTGACGGAGACGGTCAGGGTCGATCACGACCCCGATCGGACGTCGCCGATCGATCTCCGGGACGCGCTGAGCACCGTCGGCTACACGGCGTACCTCCGGGAGGACGCGACGGCCGAAACCGGCGAGAGCGAGGACGGGGGAGAGCCGGGGAACGGCGACAGCGCCGAGCCGACCGGAACGACGCGACGCGACCGGGAGATGACCGGCCTCAGAAAGCGCCGAACCGAGGACGTGTTCGAACTGCGCTACGTGTTCGGGGTCGTGTTCGGATCGTTCCTGCTGGTCCCGTTCGTGACGATCTTCTATCCGACCTACCTCGCCGAGTTCTCGGACTGGTGGTTCCTCTCCCTCTACGAGGGCGGCTTCGCGAGCAACGACGGCTACCTCCACGTCCCCGTTTTCGTCGTCCTGACAGGTGCGATCCTCTACCTGACGGGCAGGCCGCTGCTGCGCGGGGCGTACGTGGGCGTAACGCTCCGGCAGCCGACCGCGGAGTTGCTCGCCACCGTCACGATCGTCAGCGCGTACGCGTACGGGACGGTGGCGTTCGTCCTCGGGTGGACGGACATCTACTACGACCTGACGATCCTCGTGGCCGCCCTCGTGATGGGCGCGGCGTTCTACGAAACGGACGTCAAACGGCGCGCGATGGACCGCCTCACGGCGCTCACGGTCTCGCAGGTGGACGAAGCCCGTCGGCTCGATCCGGACGGGACGACCTCGACGGTCCCCGTTTCGGACCTGGCGGCGGACGACCGGGTCCTGGTCCCCGCGGGCGAACGGATCCCAGTCGACGGCGTCCTCGCCGAGGGGGAGTGCACGGTCGACGAAGCGATCGTCACGGGCGAATCCCTGCCGATCACGAAAGCGGCGGGCGACGACGTCGTCGGCGGCTCCGTCGTGACGTCCGGCGTCGCCGTCATCGATCCCGACCCGGAAACGACGAGTCGGATCGATCGGCTCGTCCGGTCGGTCTGGAACGTACAGAGCGCGGACCACGGCGGCCAACGGCGCGGCAACGCGATCGCGGGCCGGTTCGTCCCGATCGTCGTCGCGGCCGTGGGCCTCGCCGGTCTCGGCGCGATCGCTCGCGGCGGGACCGCCACGACCGCGTTCCTCGCCGCGTGCCTCGCGGCCATCGTCGCGAGTCCGTGGGCGCTGGGCTTCGCGACGCGAGTCTCCGTCGCGACATTGCTCCGGGAGGCGATGGAAAACGGCATCGTCGTCTTCGACGAGACCGTCTTCGACCGACTTCGCGACGTCGAGACGATCGTCTTCGACAAGACCGGCACGCTCACGACGGGCGAGATGACCGTTCGCCACGCCGACGCACCGGACGACCTGCTGGTCGCCGCCGCCCTCCTCGAACAGCGCAGTTCCCACCCGGCCGCCGCGGCGATCGAAGCCGCGGTTCTCGACGCCGAAACCGGATCCGACGGCGACCGGCCCGACGCACGGACGGACGGCGGCGCGATCGACCGCGACGGCGACCGCGAGACGCGCGACGACCGCGAGGTGCGCGAGTTCCGGAGCCACGCGACCGGCGTCGAAGGGATCGTCGACGGCGATCGCGTCCTCGTCGGCCACCCCGATCTGTTCGCCGATCGGGGGTGGGCCGTCGAACCGAGTCTCGAAACACGGATCGATGACGCCCGAGAACGCGGCCACCTTCCCGTGGTCGTCGGTCGGAACGGATCGGCCGAAGGAATAGTCGTCGTCGGCGACGAGCCCCGGACGGGATGGGCGGAAACGGTGACGAACCTGCGCGAGCGCGGGGTCGAGGTCGTCGTCCTCACGGGGGACGATCGGCGGGCGGCCGACGCCGTCAGCGCGCATCCCGGCGTCGATCGGGTCTTCGCGAGCGTCCCGCCCGCGGGGAAGACGGCCGCGATCCGCGCGCTCGCCAACGAGGGCCCCGTCGCGATGGTCGGCGACGGGACGAACGACGCGCCCGCGCTGGCCGCCGCCGACGTCGGGGTTTGTCTCGGCAGCGGCACCGCGCTCGCCGCCGACGCGGCGGCCCTCGCGATCGCGGACGACGACCTCGGGGCCGTCGATCGGGCGTTCGAACTCGCCGAGGGGGTCCGAACGCGCAGCCGCCAGAACTACCGGCTCGCGCTCGTCTACAACGCGATCGCGATTCCGGTCGCGATCGCTGGGTTCCTGAATCCGCTGGTTACGACCGTAGCGGTTCTAACGACGACGGCCCTCGTCGTCGCGAACGCGTCGCGATCGCGGATCTCCGGCCGATCCAGACCGGCGCAATGAGCGCTCCGCACCGCGGACCGGCCCGGATTACTGCACGTCCGGATGCTGCTCCGGCTCGTCGGGATGCGGCTCGTCGAAGTACTCGCGCATAACCTCGATCGACTCCGCTTCCCGCCGTCTGCGTTCGTCCTCGTCGATCTCTTCGATCCCCGGCGGCACGTTGATCCCGCGCCCGGAGAAGTACCGCTCGGGAGCGACCCAGTCGTGGTAGAAGCCGCGCTCGTGATCCTCGAGTACCGTCACGGCGACCTCGGCGCCGTGACCGGCGGCGATGACCGTCTGGTGGGCTTTCCCCGCGAGTCTCCCCGCCGCGTAGAGGCCCTCGACGCCGGTTCGGCCCCGCTCGTCGGTCTCGACGTACTCCTTCCCGCGCTGGATGATGGTCACGCCGTCGAGGTCGGCCAGGTAATCGGTCCGGTTCTTCGTGGCCGCGATGACGGCGTCGGCCGTCAGCCGTTCGCCTGATGCCGTCTCGATCGCGAACCCCTCGTCGGTCGACTCGATCGCCGTAACCTCCGCGTCGCGTCTCTCGGCGCCGCTCCGCTCGGCCTGATCGACCATCATTTCGAGGAGGAGTCGCGAGTTGACGCCGGCGGGGAAGCCGGGGTAGTTTTCGAGGTGTGCGTTCCGGCGGAGGAGCGATCCTCCGGCGGAGAGCACGACGGTATCGAGGCCGTGTCGGGCCGTGAAAATGCTCGCCGAGGTTCCCGCGACGCCGCCGCCGACGATCGCGACGTCGTAGTGCGTCTCCGAACTCATGGGGCCTAGTAGCCGTCAGACGTGGATGAAGATTGGTATCGCGCGTGGAGACTGTCGGCGGCGAAGGACGATTCGACGGGCTCCGCGACCGGGATACGACTCCGTTACCCGGGCTACGACTCCGCCGCCCGGAGCACGTCGGGATCGAGCTGTTGGGCCGCCGTGAAGGCGTACCCGCTGATCAGGTACGTGCTCAGCATCGTCGTCAGCCCGCCGGCCGCGAACAGCATCATCATGATGGCGAACTGGTACTGGGCGGCGTAGATCGGGTTCGCGCCGGCGATGACCATCCCGGCCATCAGCCCCGGGATCGAGACGATGCCGAGGCTCTTGGTCCGGTCGATAATCGGGATCAACGACCCGTAGACGCTCGTCGACACGTGCGGTTCGATCGCCCGCTGGGGCGGCACGCCGAGGCTCAGGACCGCCTCGATCTCCGCGCGGTTCGCGGCGAGTTCGCTCGCGAACCGATCGAGCGCGAGCGAGTTCGTCTTCATCGCCATCGCGATGATCATGCTGCCGACGACGATCAGGTCGCGCATCGTCGGTTCGATCGCGCCGGCGATCGTCATGGCGGCGATGACCGCTCCCGCGCCGATCGCGATCGAGACCAGCGAGGCCCGAAAGGCGCCGGGGATCGCCGCGGCGCGTTCGTGGGAGATCCACGCCGCCGCGGCCACCATGAACGCCAGCACGAGCCCCGCCCACGCCAGGTGCGCCGTGAGCAACACGCCGATGACCGATCCCGCGGCGAGGATCTGGAGAAAACCCCTCCCCATCGCTGAGCCGACCTCCCGCTGAAAGTCGAACCGCCGGACCGTCGCGATGCCGAGAACGGCCGCAACCAGCGCGGCGGCGACGGCGATCTGCAGGAATCCCCACGCGACGGCCGGATCGGTCGCCTGGCGGATGACCTGTTCGATCGGGCCGGTTACAATCGGGGCGAGCGCCGTCGGAGCGGGCGCGATCCGAGCTGTCACGCCAACACCTCCGCCGGCGTCCCGATCCCCGTCACCTCGCCGCCCTCGAACCGGGCGACGCGATCGCCGAGCCGCCGCGCCTGATCCTGATCGTGGGTCACGAGCAGGCAGGTGAGATCGTAGTCGTCGATGAGCCCCGACAGCAGCCGCTCGATGCTGGCCTCGGTGTCGGCGTCGAGGCTGGCGGTCGGTTCGTCGAGAAGCAGGACCTCGGGTTCGGTCACCAGCGTCCGCACGAGCGACACGCGCTGGCGTTCGCCGCCGGAGAGGGTGTCGACGGGCCGATCGGCGTAGCCCTCGAGGTCGACCGCCGCGAGCAGCCGCCGAACGCGCTCGTCGTCGATCGGCTCGTCGCACAGCCGGTACGCGAGCGTCGCGTTCTCGCGGACGGTCCCCTCGCGAAGCGCCGGCTGCTGCGGAACGAAGCCGACTCGGCGCCGCAGCGACTGCGGCTCGATCGACCGGTAGTCCGTTCCGTCGAGGTAGACGGTTCCTCCAGTCGGTTCGTCGAGGCGATTGAGCAGTCGGAGAAACGACGACTTCCCCGCGCCCGAGGGCCCGACGACCGCGAGGACCTCCGACTCGAGGACGGCCAGCGAGACGCCGTCGACGAGCCGTTCGCCGTCGGCGACCCGCGTGAGATCCTCGGTTTCGAGTTTCGGCGGCATTTACGCCGAGTACGCGGCAGAGACGGAAAAGCAGTGCCCGGCAACGGCGGGCGATCGGAAGGGGATCGCGGATCAGGCGTACCATCGATCCCGTTCGGCCGAGTCGGCACCACTTTCGGCCCGCGGCGGGTCCTCTTATTCCTTCGGCGCGTACCCGATCGCCGATGGACCGACGCGCAAGCGCCGACCTCCCGCTGCACACGGGGTCGGCCCCGCCGTGGCTCTTCGATCGCATGGTCGACCTGAGCGACGCGATCGCGTCGGCGATCGTCGAAGAGTACGGCCGGGACGAACTCCTCCGGCGGCTCGCGGACCCGTACTGGTTCCAGGCGCTCGGCTGCGTCATCGGCTTCGACTGGCACTCCTCCGGCGTCACGACGACGACGATGGGCGCGCTGAAGGAGACCCTCTCGCCGTACCGACACGGCGTCGTCGTGGTCGGCGGGAAGGGGGCGCAGTCACGACGGACTCCCGACGAGATCGACGGCACCGCGCTGGATCTCCCCTCGCGAACGCGCGACGAACTGAAGCGGACCTCGCGGCTGAGCGCGGCGGTGGACAACGGCTGCGTCCAGGACGGCTACACCCTCTACCACCACACGATGGCGATCTCGGAGTCGGGATCGTGGTGCGTCGTCCAGCAGGGGATGGGCGACTCGACCGCGCGGCGGTACCACTGGCTCGCCGAGGGCGTCGACAGCTTCGTCGAGGAGCCGCAGGCGGCGATCTGTGCCCAGGAGCGGCGGTCGGATCCGCTCGATTTGACGGCGGCCGCCTCTGCAGAGACCCGCGCCGTCTCCGTCGATCTCGTGCGAGACGACCCGATTCATCTCAAACGCGAGTTGCAAGGGCAGCGATCGCTGGCCGACTTCGGCGCGGGCGCCTCGTCGGGAACCGGTTCCACGGAAACGAACACGGAGGACGGGGGAGCCGTTCGGCGCGCGCTCGATCGCGATCCCGCGTTGACGATGCCGAGCCACCACGACCTGCACGAAGCCGATCTCTCCGAGAAGGCCTTCGAACGGCTCCGAAACGCCTACGAGTACCAGCCCGCAGACTACGAGGAACTCGTTGGACTCGACGGGATCGGCCCCGGCTCCCTCCGGGCGCTCGCGCTGATCGGCGAACTCGTCTACGACGCCGAGAGCTCCCGCGAGGACCCGGCGAAGTACGCGTACGCCCACGGCGGCAAGGACGGCACGCCGCACCCCGTCGAGCGCGAGCGGTACGACCGATCGATCGAGTACATGCGATCGACGCTTCAGGGGGCGGAACTCGAACGGGAGACCAAACGGCTCGCGGAACTCGAGTGAGCGATCGGTTCGATCGGCACGTCCGCTCGTCCCGACCGATTCGGTCGCGAGGGTGAGCCGTCCGCGAAGCGACTCACCTGCTGGGATGTCGCCGCAAGGGTCATCCCTTCGAAACTCTGATCGTCGCGTATGTCCGATCGACAGACGATCGCCGTTTCGGGAACGTCCTGTGCCCGCTGCGAACGAACCGTCGAAACCGCCCTGGAGGGCGTCGACGGCGTCCGTCGCGTGGACGCCGACCACGACGCTGAAACCGTCGAAGTGGGCGTCGACGACGACGTCGACGAGAGGACGATCGGCGACGCGGTACGCGACGCCGGATACGAGTTCGTCGGATAGCTCGTCCGGATTCTCCGGACGAAAATCCTCGACGCACTCCCCACCGGACGATGCCCGTCGATCATCCGTCGTCGATCGGGGACAGACCGGCGAGCAACCGACCGCGACGAGAATCGAGAGGCCTTTTTTCGCCGATCGAACGCGGTGCGAGATCCGACCGATTAATAGCACGTCACGCCTAGTACACCCCTGAATGAGCGGCGATCAGCGACGGCGCTTCAACGGGGACGCGAAGGTTCTGCACCGGCGAGCGGTCAGAACGCCGCTCCCGGACGCGGCCGCCGAGCGGGTGTTCCACGAGAACATGATGGCCGTGGCGGACGCCCGCGAGCGAAAGGCGGCCCTGCTCGCGGATCCCGACGTGTCGCTGCTGGACGCCTACGAGGCGGAGCTCGATCGCCTGGCCGAGAGTTTCGAGCGACGGCTCCGCCGCATCGCGGGGGACGACCACGGAGAGATCGCGATGGCGTACTTCCGCGGCGAGCGGAACGATCGGCTCGGCGAACTCACGTCCTACTACCAGGAGGCGCTGTGGCGGATCCAACAGCGGACGACCGTCACGGACGTGATCTTTTTCCCCATCATTTTGCGCTATCCCGACAGCTTCACGGTGAATATCCGGTTCGCCACCGGCCGCACGACGGCAGACGCCGTTCGCTACGAGTCGCCGGAGCACTTACAGGAGGAACTCGAGGACGAACACGCCGAAACGTACCACAACGACAGCAGTTACTCGCAGAAGGAGGCGGCGGCGTACATCAGAGAGACCGCACAGCGCATCCGCGAGAAGTTTCCCGATCCCGACGAGAGCACGTTCGAGGAGCGAAAGTACGGCGGCATCGTGTCGGCGGAAGGGCGTCGGGGAACGACGTTCTCCGCGATGCTCGAACGCGTCGAACCCGATCGAAATCGATTCGAGGAATCCGTCGACGAGCCGACCCTGGTCACGGAGGGGACAGAGGCCGAGCGAACGGAACGGGAGTTGCTCGTGGAGGGAGCGGTCATCATTTGACGCCCCCGACCGGTGATCGGTAGCGGAATCGTCGCCGACGTCGGACACGCGTTTATCGAGCGGCGCCGAGAACGCCGTCTGACCGACGATCGTCTCGTCGGCGCGGCGATGCCGCTGGGCGAGGTCGACTTCGAGGGCGATCAGCCGGTCGAACGGACGGGCCGTTCGATCGACAACTCGCGTACCCGATAGAGGTGCGGTCTCGGCCGATTATCGAAGCGGTGACCGGGAACGCGTCGGACGAGACTCGAGCGTCAGTTCGACGGTCCGCTCGGCTCCGTCCCGTAGCACGGTCAGTCGTACCGCATCGCCTGGCTGCGTCTCGAGCGACATGTAACTCGCCACGTCTTCGAGCGAACTCACCTCGGTCCCGTCGACTGCGAGGAGGATATCTCCCCCGACCGGAACTCGGTTTCCGTCGATAAGTCGCCCCTCGCTCTGTCGTAACGGGCCATCGGCGGGTCCGCCGTCGACGGTCTCGACCACTAGCAACCCGCGGCGATCGCCTACCTCGTTCGCCTCGGCGATCGTCGGCGTAATGGCCTCGAACGAGGCGCCCATGTAGGCGTGCTCGTAGTCCCCGCGTTCGATGAGTCGCGGAACGACACGCTGCGTGAGAGCCGCCGAGATCCCGAAGGCGATGTTATCGCCGCGCTTGGAATTGACGACGCCGATAACCGTTCCGTCGACGGACATCAACGGACCGCCGCTGTTGCCCGGATTTATCGCCGCATCCGTCTGGATTGCGTCCGGGATCAGATATTCGCCAGGGGACGGAATCAACCGGTCCGTCCCGCTTACGACGCCCGTCGTAACGGTGCCGTCGAGATTGTAGGGGTTCCCGATGGCGACGACTTCCTGACCGATGACGGGCCGGTTCTGGGCGAACGAAAGCGGCGTCGCCGAGTCGGGCGGCGAGTCGAGTCTGATGGCCGCGAGGTCGCTGTGAACATCGGTTCCGCGAACCTCGCCGGGAGACCACGTTCCGTCGTCGAATCGAAGTTGGGTGGTACGCGCACTCCCGACGACGTGAGCGTTCGTTACGACGTGGGCGTCGTCGTACAGGAATCCGGTCCCCTGGCCCTGGCTCGTCCGAACCAGTACGACGGACGAGATCGTCTCCCGGTAGACCTGCGTGTACACGCTACCATCCGCCTGCGGTCGCGTCTCCGTCGATCGATTGTCGGCCTGTCCCGGGGACGTATCGGCAGGGGGCGATCGATCGTTACAACCCGCAAGACCGGTCGCGAGGGCGATGCTGCCGAATTTGAGGAGCGTCCGACGGCTAGTGGACCCTCGTTGCATCGACGTGAACTATTTGTAGCGAATATCTGTCTATTTTTTGGTTGTAATGTGGGTCGCGCGTTCAGTTCGGGATTCGATCCCCGAACTGTAAGCGTCAGGTCGGTCGAACCGGCCGTCGACGAATGTGCGTACGTTTACTTTCCCCCGGAACCGATATCGACGCATGGCATCTCGCCACTGGCTGTACTTCGGTGGATTCGTGATCACCGGAGTGCTGTTGGTCGGTGTCGGATTGATAGGCGTACTGGATGCGCTGTCGGTGCTATCCGGAAACGCGTACTACGGCGAGGAGGCCGTCCTGTTGGCGATGCTTGGAGAAGCGGCCGAGTGGGTGGTGGTTGCGCTCGCCCTCGGACTCCTCGCGGGAGCGTTTCTCGCCGCAACCGTCGTCTCCGTCCTTCGGAGCGCGTCACTGCCTCGAAGCGATCGATTGGTCGCGGTCGTCGAGCGGCTCGAACGGACGTCTCCGCTCCTGCGACGGCTCGACATCTCGGAGACCGTGGAACCGACGCGCGAAGACCGTAAACGGCGCCTCAGGGAACGGTACGTCGCGGGCGAGATCGACGACGACGAATTCGAGGCCGAGATGGAGCGGGTGATGAGCGGCGGTTCGTCGAGCGAGAGACCGCGAACCGAAAACGAAACCGCCGTCGAACGGGAGGACCGGCCGTAGCGTTGCACCGAACGCCCTCTCTCACGCGCCGGCTTTCTCGACTTCGTACCACTCGCCGTTCCAACTGAGAAGGTACTCGAACGCACAGCGGATCGTCAGTAACCCGAATCCGGGGTAGACCAGCGGCACCAGCATCATCATCGGCGTGAGCGTAACGACGTGACCCGCCTCGTAATCCCGATAGAGGACCGGCGCCACCGTGAGGGCGATCGCCGCGAACGGAAGCAGGAAGAAGGTCTCGAGATCGAGGACGAGCAACACGGCCACTTTCGCGGCGAGCGCGACGAGGAAGACGCTGGCCGCGAGACTGAACACGATCCGCGCCGTCGACAGCTTTCCGCGCAGACCGCCCCGTTCGTAGCCGCCGGTCACCGCCTTGAAGAATAGCTCGATGTGGCCGAGCCGCCAGCGTTTCCGTTGGTACCAGAGATCGCGAAACGTGTGCGGGGCCTCCATTTCGTTGGTGACGCTCCGGGACTGACGGACCGCAAGCCCCGCACGGAAGCACTTGTGGGCGAAGTCGATATCCTCGGTCAGCACGTGATCGAGACCATCGACGGTTTCGAAGGCCTCCCGGGTGAACGCCGAGGAGGAACTCCGGCAGTACGTAAACCCCAGCGGTTCGACCAGTTTGTAGCTGGCGTGAAAGAGCAGCCGCTCGCAGTAGGCGAGCGCCTCCACGGGCCCGGTTACCCGGGGGACCCGCCGAGCCTGAAAAACGTCCTGACCGGCTTCGGTGAGCTGGTACATCGCGATCGGGATGAAGTCCGGATCGATCCGCTCGTCGACGTCGAAGGCCGCGAAGTAGTCGGCTTCGAGACGCTCGACGGCGTCGTTGATCGCGCCGGCTTTCGACCCGGGATAGCGGTTGACCAGCACCCGTACGTCGGGGTGGTCGGCGTACTCGCGGGCGGCCGAGAGCGTGGGCTCGTCGTCGGATTCGCCGACGATGGCGATCTCGAGGTTCCGGTAGTTCGACTCCAACAGCGTCCCGACGCTTTCCCCGATCACGTTAGCGTCGCGGTACACGGGAACGACAGCGGCGACGCGAGGACCGTCTAGGACGCGCTCGTCGGGATCGTGTTCGCTGTAGACCTCGCGGGCGAGCATCACGCCGCTCAGGGTAACGAGCGTGGAAAACGCGATCGTGGCCGGAACGGCGTCGACGGTGATAATCTGAACCACCAGCCAGTCGAGGTCGACGTTGAACGTCTCGGTTTGGATTCCCTGGTAGGCGCCGATCGCCAGCACCAGAATGACCGCGGAAACGTATCCCAGTCGTTCGACTGTCCTCCAGAGGATCCCGGGCATAGTGGAATCGACACGGCGACTTATTGTCAACCTGTCGGTTAGTATTTTCATTCAGTGGGATAGTTAATTAACAACAGTGACTTCCTCAAGGAGACGATCGTGACGCCCACGCCGGCGGCCGTCGAATTTCGGCGGCGAAAGCGCGCTCTGACCCGGCGGGATATCGCACCGCGTGCGAAGGGCGGCTCCATCGCCGTCAATTTATCACGGTTGCAACCCGTATCGCTACCCAGCTATCGTATCGAAATGGCAGGATCTCTACGAACGAACGACGGAGCGGAAGACGCGGACAGGATCGCAGAAGTCGTCGAGGCGCTTACGCTCGAAGAGAAAGTACGGCTCGTTCACGGGACCTATCCCGACTGGGGGGCCCCGAAAGCGGGCGCCGCCGGATATCTCCCACCGATCGATCGACTCGATATTCCGGCGCTTCGGTTCGAAGACGGGCCGCTGGGAGTGAAGTCGACGGGCGGAACCGCGTTCCCGGCGTCCCTCGCGCTCAGTGCCGCCTTCGACGTCGATCTCGCCGAGGAGTTCGGCGAGGCGATCGGTTCCGAGGCCCGGGAGAGCGGCGTCGACGTCATCCTCGCACCGGCGTGCAATCTCGTTCGCGTCCCGACCTGCGGCCGCAACTTCGAGTACTACGGCGAGGATCCCTTCCACTCCGCGCGCGTCACCGCGGCGACGGTCCGCGGCATCCAATCGCGGGACGTGGTTGCGACCCCGAAACACTACGTTGCGAACACCCAGGAGCACGAACGCGTCAGCGTGAGCGCCGAGGTCGACGAGCGTACGCTCCGCGAGCGGTACCTCCCGGCGTTCGAGGCGGCGGTCGAGGACGGTGACGCGGGCGCGGTGATGGCGGCGTACAACCGCGTGAACGGCACCTACGCGACGGAACACCGGAAGCTGCTCACCGACGTCCTCAAAGACGAGTTCGAGTTCGAGGGCCCGGTCGTCTCCGACTGGTGGGCCGTTCAAAACGGACCCGACGCTGCGAGGGCGGGACTCGACCTCGAGATGCCGGGCGTGGGAGCAATCGATTGGGCGGCGATGCTTGACGATCGATTGCAACTCCTCCGGTTCGTCGAGACCGTCTGGCCTGAGACGGTACCGGGGCCGGAAGAGGCGGCCGCGTGGCTGTTCGAAAACAAGGGCGGGCCGGGCGGCGACGCCAGTCCACACCGATCGTCGTTCGCGCGAACGCTTCCCCGCGAACTCGATCGGGACGGGTTCGCGGAGGACCGACTCGACGAGATGGTCGAACGGGTCCTCACGCTTCATGAGCGAGTCGGCGCGCTCGACGGGCAGCGACGATCGGTCGCCGGACCCCCACCGACGCACCGCGAACTCGCAAAACGGATCGCGACCAGCGGAGCGGTTCTCTTGAAGAACGCGGCCGAAACGCTCCCGCTCGACCGCGAGGCGGCGGTCGCCGTGATTGGTCCGCACATCGATGAGGCCAAGACCGGCGGCGGCGGTAGTTCGGCGGTCCGAGCGACGGAATCCGTCAGCCCGATCGAAGGAATCCGGGCGCGGAGCACCGGGCGCGTCGTCGCCGAGCGGGGCCACCCGCCGATCGAGACGTCGCCGCCCTTCGGACGGAAGGTGCCGTCGCTCGGCAGGATAGCGTCGGCCTGGACCTCTCCGATCGAAGACGCCCGATCAGCCGCCGGGGACGCGGATGTCGCCGTGCTCGTCGTTCAGGACGACGCCGCCGAAGGACGCGACCGGGACTCCCTCTCGCTCCCGGGGCGTCAGGACGCACTGATTTCGGCCGTCGCCGACATCGCCGAGCGAACGATCGTCGTGCTCCAGACGGCGGGTCCGGTCGAGATGCCCTGGATCGACTCCGTCGACGCCGTACTGGAACTGTGGTACCCCGGCCAGGAAGCAGGAACCGCGATCGCGTCGCTCCTCTACGGCGAGACCGATCCGGGCGGGCGCCTTCCGGTGACGTTCGCGGCCGCGGACGAGTATCCGGCGGCTTCGGCGGAGAGATATCCAGGCGTCGACGGGCCCCGCGACTATCCGGAGGCGAAGCACGACGAAGGCGTGTTCGTCGGCTACCGACACGTCGACGAGTACGGTATTGAGCCGCTGTTCCCGTTCGGCCACGGATTGAGTTACGCGGCGTTCGAGTACGACGACTTCGATGTCTCCTTCGACGAGACTGGTCCATCCGTTACGGTAACTGTCGAAAACGCCGGCGAACGCCGCGGTCGCGACGTCGTGCAACTGTACGTGCGCGATCGGGACGCGAGCGTTCCCCGTCCGCCCCGCGAACTCGCCGGATTCGAGGCGATTTCACTCGGCGCTGGCGAGACTCGGACGATCGACGTCGGCGTCGACGAACGGGCGTTCGCCGTGTACGAGACGGAGCAGGGTGAGTGGGTGACTGAAGGCGGGGAGTTCGCACTCGATGTCGGTCGATCGTCGCGGAATATCCGCGCGACTGCGGCGGTCGAACGATGAACCGTCGCTCTTTCGAATCGATCCTCGTTCCACGGAGTCTCGAGTCGGACGCGCGAGCGACGATCGGGGAGAATCGGAGTCGAGGAGCGCTGCGATCCGTCGTCTCACGCGATACTACCCGGCGCGAATCGGAATCGGAAGTCTCGCCTCGGAACCGATAATAGCGGTGGACGAAACGCTCACGGTAAGTCTCCGTCTCGATTGATTCAGCGATTCTCGCGCGAAAGAACCCTGTTTAGGGCTCGGGCGGGTACAGATTCCGTCTCTGTTATCGCCTTCGACTCCCTCGACGGCTCCGCTTTCGTTGGTGTCCAGCGTGAATAGTATCCGAACCGTACTTCCATCCGAACTAACAAGAGTGGGGGCCGACAAGTCGCCGGTAATGGAGTCGCTTCTCAACCCGATTTCCCTCCGTGACCGGACGGATGTCGAGTTCGGAGAAGAGCAGTGTACCGACGAACAGGACGAGTTTGACTACTTTGAATCGATCGACGGGCTGGTTGCGGTCGGTGTCACTAACGCGGCAGGAGCAGCGCTGCTGATGAACAGTCCACACGGGTGGAGACTGCCGTATGGACCAGTCGGCGCGGACGAGGACTGGGTTCTCGCCGGTCAAAACGTCGGCGAGGAACTGACTGACGTCAGTGTCACTATCGCCCGCGCGGAACGCGTAGCTCAGCTGACTCGGTGCTTGGCGAACGACGAAGAGCGCGAAACGACGAGCTACGACGTCGTCCTACGCACGGCTCCCGTGGCGGGCGAGCCAGTCGGTGACGACCCCAGTTTCGGCCCGTGGGACGAAGTAGAAGTCGACTGGTTCGACGCCGTTCCCGAAGACGCCTACTGGAGCCACGGAAGCGCCGTGGATGATATCCGATCGTTCCTCGAGTGAGCGGTCGAAAACCGGAACACATGTAAAAGAAAGCCCCTTTTCGAATCTGAAACGCTCGAACGCGACAGATCGGTTCGATTACTCGGCATCATTTATAACCAACAGAGTACGGCAGCCAGCGGTCTACTGTGAATACCCCCGGAAACGTCCACCGACCGACCGACAACCGCGTCCACGATGGTACTGTGCCGTGGCTCTGTTGAAACCTCCAGCCGGAGACATGTTTTGACACCCGTGCTGAATGCAGGCGCGGATCGGTTACACGTTCCCCGGCTTCAATGTTACATACAGCGTTGACAGTGATTACACACGCCTGCGGGCAGGATTCGTCGCTGGCTTACGGCCATCACACAGACGTGGGCTTCCTCACCAGCTCATCCCCGGATCGTCAGCGGCTTGCCGTATCCAGGACGCGACCTGCTCCTCGTCCAGCGCGTCTCTCGCCTTCAGATCGAGAGCCTGTCTCTGCGGCGCCGTTCCGCTAGGTGGCTCCGGCTCAAGGTACGTTTCACACACGAACGAGAGTTTCACGTGTTTCGAGAACGCACTGAAAGACGCGAACCATCCGGTATCCTCGACGCCATAGAACGGCTGATGATACCGCACGGCACGGCGCACGTGGGGCACTTCCCGTTGGATAATCTCGTCGAATCGCGTTGCGAACTCCCGCTTCCACCCCGGCAGCGCTGCAATATAGGCCTCAACCGCTGCCGACCCGTCGGTATCATCGTTCCGCCGCGCCTTCTGATACTGTTTTTCCCGGTCCTCCCACTCCTCCTGGGTCGGGACCTGGTCCGGCAGCTCGATTTCCCCGAAGTCCTCATCCGTGATGGTGTTCTCCCCCTCTCGACCTGATACCGCGGTCACGACCACGATCGGGTCTGGCTCTTCGGATCCGGAAAACAGGTCGAAATCCAGTCGCAACGTCCCTCCTCGCCACTGGCGAGCGAATCCCACCCATCCGTCGGGGTGGTCGTCCCGGGCGTCTTGCTCAACGCGGAACAGACCCAGCATTGCTGGAATGACGTCGACACCCCACTGGAGGCCCTTCTCCAGATCCGTGAATCGAACTCCATCGTCGTGGTCGGCTTGGTAGTAAGGTGCTCTGATTGCTCGGTTCGCCATCACGAGTTCGGAAACCTGTTGGGCGGTAAGTGGGCCGGACGTGCTCATACTCACCCACCAGAACGTGGTGTGGGACGATCAACATTTCCACGGGTCACAGAACGCCGGGTTCAGCTGTCTTGCCACTATCGAACTCGAAATCCAAATAGCCTGCGTCCTTGAGGTTACGCGTAACTTTCACGCTGTTCTACTTTGTTCAGGTCTTGGATCAATGTTACAGCACTCGCCTGCTTTGTCGCTTTCTTCGCAGCGTCCGAAATTGTAGCCGGTATCGCAGGTGTTCTCCGTAAATCTAAGCAGGAGTTCTTCGTTCGAGTGCCAGTTCAACCCCGAATCCGATGAGGACACTTCCGCTGGCCACACGAAGGGCATCTCTCACGAGTTCGCGTTCAGTAATCACTCGTCTTGCTCGCGCAGAGAATACCGCGAGCATTGCTTGATAAATGAATCCGAGACTCGCAAACAATACGCCGAGCGTGAAAATTTGGAGGGTGAAAGAACTCTCCGGTCGGACGAACTGCGGGAGGAAAGCGAGGAAAAATACCGCCACTTTCGGATTCAAAACGTTAATCAGCAGGGCGCTTCGAAACGATTCGCGCGGCGTGTAGCTAGTACTATCCGGAGAAATTTCGAATTTTTCTGCATTTCTGAGCGTCTGAACGCCGAGATAAACGAGATACGCCACGCCGACCAATTTAACGACAGTAAACGCCAACGCGGACGCTTGCAGGATTGCCGAGAACCCGAGTACGGCGGCGGTCGTGTGCACGATACTCCCCGTCGAAGACCCGAGCGCGGCCGTGACACCGGCAGTGCGTCCATCGCTGATACTCCGCGTCAACGTGTAGATACTATCTGGGCCGGGTGAGACGATGAGAGCGATTGCGACCGGGATGAACGCAAGGACGACGCTTGGTTCTAACATGCACTAGCGGTCGAGAGTAGATACCTTAAAATTGAATCACTGTCTCGCCTCTTTGAACAAATATTCGAAAAATTACTGCGTTCGTTAAGCGGACTCTGACCGTCGTCACGGTACCGTTCCGGCTATATTCAGGAATCGATCGAACGGTTTGTTATATGCTATCTGTTTTCACGCTGATGTACTTTGTTCAGTTCGATCAGCAGTCTGAAAATCGCCTTCACGAGGTTCGCGTCGACGCCGAACTGTTCGGCGTTCGTTCCCGCCCGGTCCATCACCTGCTGTTCTTGCTCTTCGTCGGTCGTCGGCAGGTCGCGTTCGTCTTTGACCTGCGCGATCGTGTCCGCGACGTACGTCCGTTGCGCGATCAGTTCGACGATCTCGCGATCGATCGTCTCGATCTCCTCGCGCAGTTCGTCGAGGGTCATCTCTTCGGGGAGTCGATCCGTCTGCCGATCCGTGTTCGGGTCCTGGGTCATGTCGTTCGTGTGCCGTCCGTTCGCGTTCGCAGTAATCGTGTCGTTCCCTCCCGCTCGCGCCACCGGTCCGCGACCGCCTCGAGCCGGTCGCGATCGCCGACGGCCACGTAGCTCGGTCCCGTCCCGGAGAGCGAGACGCCGGTCACGTCGGGCAGGGCGTCGATCAGCGGCCCCGTCGAAAAGTCGAGGGCGCCACAGAAGGCGAAGCCGTTGACCGTCATCGCCTCGCCGTAGCGGCCGTCGAGGGCGAGTTCCGCGACGAGGTCTGCCATCGGGGCGATCCGCTGGCACGCGGACACGTCGGCGTCGGCGCTGAACGACTGCTCGGGGGGCGTGTAGACGAGCGCGTGCCAGTCGATCGCCTCGCGGGCGAGCAGTTCGTCGTTCGTGTTGTCGGTGACCGTCACGCCGCCAAGCATGCTCGCGCTGGCGTCGTCGAACGCGCCCGTCACGGTGACGCCCGCCTCGCGAGCCGCGCGAACGCCGAGTTTGCAGGCGTCGAGTCGATCGACCGCGTCGGCGACGCCGAGCGCGTCGAGCGTGGCGAGTACGGTCGCGTTGGCCGCGGCGCTGGAGCTCTTCAGTCCCGAAGCCATCGGGACGTCGCTGTCGGTTCGGATTCGCGCACCCATCGCAGCGGAGTCGAGGTCTGCGGCGTCAGCGTACGCCTCGATCGCGAGCGCGGCACAGCGTTCGATTAGCGTCGCATCGGCTTCGGGCCGGGCGGCGATCTCGCCGACGACCTCGCCGTCGTCGGTGAGGTCGACGGCGGCTGTCGTCTCGAGGTCGATCGCGAACGCCGAACCGGTGCCGGTCGCGAGCGCGTTGAGGACCGTTCCGGCTGCGGGGGCGACGGCGCGGCCGTCCATACCGAAACGTCTCAGGGTGCGTATTTACGGCTGACGGTCGCCGCCGTTCTGGCCGGAGTCGCCGCCGGGAACGTGTCGCTTTTCCCCGATCCGATCGAACGACGGCGTATGAGCGCGCGCAGCAACGTCGCACCCAGCACGATCGGCGTCGACTTCGTCGAGGGCGGGGTCGTCGTCCGCTACCTCGACGGACGCGAGGTGTTCTATCACGGGCCGCCAAGGCCCGTCGAGCGGACAATCACGACGCCACCCGGCAAGGAAGTCCACGTCCTGGTCACCGACCCCGACGGCGTCGAGGGCGTCATGACCTACGTCAACGACCGCAACACCCACGACGACATCCTCGAATCGACCGGCGTCGGCCGCGTTATGCTCGATCGCGACGACGAGGAGGAGCTCTTTCCGGGGGTGACCGTCGCGACCGAAGCCTACTCGATCCGCGTCGAGGCCGATCCCGCCGTCGCAGACGGACGGGTGTTCGTCTTCGCCGAAGACGAGGTGAGCGAACACGCGTACGAACTCGTCGACGCGGATGACAGCGGCGAGGACGAGAGCCGGGTCGAGGACGAGAGCCGGGTCGAGGAGGGAGCGAACTGATGCCGCTCCGGAAACCGTGGCGCGAGCTCGATCGGGAGACGGTCGCCCGCGCACCCGATCGGCCCGGCGTCTACGAACTCGGTGACGACGACGGGACGGTGCGGGCGATCGAGCACGGGGTGTTGCGCGACGACCTTAAAACGGCCCTCGCATACGGGGATGGCGAGCGGGTTCGCTGGACGGAAACGCACACGCTCGATCGGGCCCGGGAACTCGCCGCCGAACACCGCGAGAGACTAGAGTGAGCGAGCCGGCGCTCGCCGACGATCGTCGCTCGTCGCCTGTCGCTCACTGGATGTACGACGGATCGCTCCCGTCGCAGTGTTGCTCGTGGTCGGCCGCGTCCGATCGGTCGTCGAACAGCAGGCCGCAGGTTTCGCACTCGTACCAGGTGGCGTCGTCCCGTTCGGTCTGGACCACCATATTCGAACCTCTCCGCGGACGATCAAAGACGTTTCTCCGGCGCGGCATGGACTCCCGGTTCAAACCGTCGCGAATCGCGCGTCGCGGCCGCGGCCGCGACGCGGAAGTTCGACGTCGGTCGCGCGGCCAGACCCAGGAACTGTAGTTCGCACAAACATTCATTGCCGATGATCGTGAAAGGCCGACTGCACGCTGCAGTGTGACTCCGCGAGGGAGCGGCCGGCACTGCCACTCGCCGTCCCCCCGCGGGGTTCCCGTTCACCGGGCACGATCGACGGCGTACGATTCCGAGAGTCGTCCGACGGAGAGGGCTCGCACCGATTGACAGGCGACAGCGCGTCGTGATGGTACGGCCGGCCGATCCCGGCCGGACGGGACCGTTTCTCGCAGGACAATTCTCAAGACGGGGGAGCGACAACTCCTCGCGTATGAGTCAGTCGGAGTCAGACGGGGTCACGCTCTCGGTCCGGGCGGCCGAGAAGCGAGACGCCGGACGTGGCGTCGCACGGATTCCAGAACTCGCGCGGCGACAACTCGGCGTCCTGAGCGGGGATACCGTCGTCATCGAGGGTGAGGCGCGAACCGTCGCGAAGATGTGGCCGGCCGACCCGTCGGTCCCGGAAAACGTCGTCCAGATCGACGCCGACACGCGAGCGAACGCCGGGGTCCACGTCGGCGACACCGTCACCGTCAGGCCGGCGGAAACGTCCGCCATCAGCGAGGCCGATCGGGTCACACTATCGCCGCCGCCCTCGCTCTCGGCGAACCAGCGGCAAGTCGCCGAACGAACGGCGACGAAGAAGCTCCGGAATCGCCCGGTCCGGGCCGGCGAACAGATCCGGATCGAGGGGATCGGACAGGAGCCGTTCCGCGTCACGGACACCGATCCGGTCGGAGACGTCCGAATCACCAGCGGGACGACGGTGCGGATCGTCGGCTCCGGTCCAAACGACTCGGACAAACCGGGAGCGACAGGGGCGCGCGAGGGCGACGCGGCGAGCGCGACCAAGGCGAGCGGCGGGGGCGCGGCGACCGAACAGCCGCCGACCGCCGGGCCGACCTACGAGGACATCGGCGGCCTCGACGAGGAGCTCGAACTCGTCCGCGAGATGATCGAGCTCCCGCTGTCGGAGCCGGAGCTGTTCCAGCGCCTCGGCGTCGAGCCGCCGTCGGGCGTCCTGCTGTACGGCCCGCCGGGCACCGGGAAAACGCTCATCGCCCGCGCGGTCGCCAACGAGGTGGACGCCTACTTCGAGACGATCTCCGGGCCGGAGATCATGTCCAAGTACAAGGGCGAATCCGAGGAGAAGCTGCGCGAGACGTTCGATCGGGCCCAGGAGAACGCGCCCGCGATCGTCTTCTTCGACGAGATCGACTCGATCGCCGGCGCGCGCGACGGCGACGGCGACGCGGAAAACCGGATCGTCGGCCAGCTGCTGACGCTGATGGACGGCCTCGATCCGCGGGAGGAGGTGATCGTCATCGGGGCGACCAACCGCGTCGACGCGATCGATCCTGCCCTCCGACGGGGCGGGCGGTTCGACCGCGAGATCCAGGTCGGCGTGCCCGACGAAGCGGGCCGCAAGGAGATCCTCGAAGTCCACACCCGAGGGATGCCGCTCGCGGACGACGTCAACGTCGACGCGATCGCCCGGCGGACCCACGGCTTCGTCGGCGCGGACCTCGACGCGGTCGCGAGCGAGGCCGCGATGGCCGCCATCCGCGGTCGGCCGACCGACGCGGACGACCGCGAGGCGTGGAACCGCGAGCCGGAGGTGACGAAAGCGCACTTCGACGAGGCGCTGGCGTCGATCGAACCCTCCGCGATGCGCGAGTACGTGGCGGAGTCGCCGACGACGGACTTCTCGGACGTCGGCGGGCTCGAGGACGCGAAGCGAACGCTCCGGGAGTCGGTCGAGTGGCCGCTGACCTACGATCGGCTCTTCGAGGTGACGAACACCGAGCCGCCCTCGGGCGTTCTGCTGTACGGGCCGCCGGGCACCGGGAAGACGCTCCTCGCCCGCGCCCTGGCGGGGGAGACCGACGTCAACTTCGTCCGCGTCGACGGCCCCGAAATCGTCGATCGGTACGTCGGCGAGAGCGAGAAGGCGATCAGGAAGGTGTTCGAACGGGCCAGACAGGCCGCCCCGTCGATCGTCTTCTTCGACGAGATCGACGCGATCACGGCCGCCCGCGGCGAGGGTCACGAGGTCACCGAGCGCATCGTCTCGCAGCTGCTGACGGAACTGGACGGGATGCGGGAGAATCCGAACCTCGTCGTGTTGGCCGCCACGAATCGCAAGGACCAGATCGATCCCGCGTTGTTGCGCCCCGGGCGCCTCGACACCCACGTGCTCGTCGGCGAACCCGATCGGGACGCCCGCGAGAAGATCCTCGCGGTCCACGCGCGCGGCAAACCGCTGGACGAGGACGTCGACCTCGCCGAGCTGGCCGCGGCGGTGGACGGGTACACGGGCGCCGATCTCGAGGCGCTGATCAGAAGCGCGTCGATGGCCGCGATCCGCGAGGTCGCCACCGAACACGATCCGGAGACGGCGAACGAGCGGGCCGACGAGGTGGTGATCGAGCGCCGTCACCTCGAGGACGCCCGGGCAGAGTTGGACGGCTGAGGCCGAGTCGGAATTACGGCTCCTGATGAGAGCGGGAGCAAGTGAGAAAAAGAGGGGGCAGATGGCTTTAGTAAGTCAGCGGGCCCAGGCGAGTGAAGAGAGGAGCGGTGTCAGATATCTCGAGCTCTTAGGGCCGGGAGGCCGAGTGAACTCGAACGTGATCCGCAGACGGGGACCTGGGGTAGTCAGCGAGGGACCCCCTATATGCGGTGCGGCTACGCTGAACGTCGCGCTAACCTCGTTGCGTGTCAATTCGAATTATTGAGAACTACACAGCGGCTGTAACTGGCCGTGAGTAAAATGTGATCGTAAACGTGGCGGTGAGTACTATGAGTAGTAACCTACCTAACCCAGAGGATGTACAGGTCGACGACCTACAAAACCTAATCGAGAACCTCCCGGAAGAGAAGCGTCAAAAGCTGTTATCCCAGCTTGAGGGAGATGTCGGCGATCCCGGAGGCAAAGACCTCGGTTTGTGAGGTTCCCCACCGAAAGAGGGAGGTTCACGTTGATCTCGCGAACCTCCCAGTCGGTAAGACTGCACGATGATCGAGACGGTTTATGCCGCACTGTCTAGTTGAGCGAGTTTGAGATGCGAGTAGTTTGAGAATGAGCGTACGCCGACACCCGTTCGGCGGCATGGAGTCCCCTCCCCATACGGCGGGGCTGTCGATTAGGGAGACGGTCGCTGTCTTTTAGAGCTACTGGGTGTTCAACGCTCTCATAGTGCGTTCTAGCAGTGGAAAGAACGGTTGGCTGACAGCGCCCCAGACCCGCCGATGGCGTCGCGGGTCGCCGTCGACGAGACCGTTGTCCAGATCAACGGCAGTTGGTGTTGGGTCTATGCCGCGATCGACGTGGACACGAGGCTCATACTCGATATTGAGTTGTTCAGTCGGCGTAGGACGGATCCGGTGGCTGCGTTCCTGTATCGACTCACCGAGAACCACGACCGCTCAGACGCTGTGTTTTCCGTCGATGGCTACGGCTATCGGACTGTCCTCTCTCAATTGGGATCGGGCGGTTGGCTCGACTACGAGCTCCGAAACCGCATCGAGAAGTGGTTTCACACCCTCAAACATCGAACTGACCGTTTTCATATGAGTTGGGTGGGCAGTCGGCCGGCTGTCAGATGCTGGCTCTAGCAGTCCGGACGCTATTACAACCGGCACCGACCGAATCAAGCACTCGATCGTCAACCTCCTGCAGAGGTGATCTAGACAGTGCCGGCAGAGAGTACCTCTATGATATGTAAGATATTAAGTATTTTAACAGAGCCGCCTGTACAGATTATCGATCCGCGAAAACGGCGTTGATCGCCGCTCCGAGCAGAAGGAGAATACCTGCAAAGTACAACCAAGTGAGAAATAAGAGCACGGCCCCGAGTAGCCCATAGGCTTGGTAGTCGCTGGCATTTCCAGCATACAGCTGGAATACAGCCTGGAAGAGGAACCAGCCGAAGACAGTGAATACCGTCCCAGGGACCACTTCCCGTAGACGTACCTCTACTGGCGGCATCACGTAAAATATCGGGAAAAATAAAACGATAAGTCCCATGCCCAACCCTATCCACCCAAGGATATCGATACCTGGGATATCGATCAGTTCCTCGTGGTGGATCACCGCCCCGAGCCCGAACATGATGACCGCTGAGAGCCCAATCAACGTCAACACTAACGTGCCGTCTACGATCTGGCGAGCCAACGACGATTCCTCTTCTACCTGGTACACCTGATCGAATGCGATGCTGAGTACCCGAAATACCTTAAGACCCCCCCAGACAAATCCAACGATCCCGGTAACCGATGCGCCACCTCGACCGGCGGGAGTCGTTAGTGCTTGTTCAACCACGGTTTGGCCCTGTGATGAGAGGTGATCTTCGACAAACCCGACGATATGGTCCGCGAGCGTCTGTCCCCCAATAAGTGACCCGATCGCGAGGATAAGCAGCAACAACGGGATAATCGAAAAGAAGGCGTAATAGGCGATGCTTGCGGCGAGAAGACTGACTTTCTCTTCTCGCGCACGATCGATCACGGACTTTATTATTGAGAACTGTTCCATACTGTATGTTCGGGGGAGCTAAGCCAAGAAGGGCTTTCGACGATAGCAAGAATGTATCCTGAAGAACCTATAATAAATTAGATAGTGTAACTTGGCTAGCGTCTATCCGTTCAGTGATTGATGCCGACACTGAGTGGTGTAATAGTGGATAATCTGAACAAACTACAGGATGTACGCAGCACGCCAATCCCCTTATTTCGCCTCGAATATCTGAACTACCCGGAAGAGAATCTGCTTATCTATCGCTACAGAAGACAACCTAATTTCTCATTGATCGCGACTCAGAATCCTGTGATCAAGTACCCGAATCGAACAAAGTCGCGGCGGCAGCGACCAGTTCCCCGTTATTTCTGGCCGAACGTCCGTCAGGAAGGACCGTTGTGTCCTCCAGCCCGGTACGGATGCCGTGGCCGCGCGCGACGGCGCGTCGATTAACCGCCCACGAAGCGATGCCGTCGCCGTGATGGACCTGTTCAAGTTGGATGCCGCTCTCAGTGAGCGTCTGCTCGATGGATTCGGCGTGAGCGACAGCATCATCGGGATCGGGGTTCAGTGGTTCAACCATCACACGCTTATAACGTGATGCGATTCCCGATTCGACGAAGGTGTGCGCGTCGTCCAGCGATAGAAGACCCGCTTCGATTTCGATACCACGCTCAACGAGTAGCTCGCAGAGGTCGTGAATCCCCGTCTCACCTTGGTTGGCCGTCACGAGGTCCGGAAGTTCCGTCCAAGCCATAATGAGTTCGTGTCGCCGCTCAGGACTGGACTCGATGCCCGCTGACGTGCTGAGGGAAATCGGAACGCCGGGACACGCATCGCGGACTGCGCGTAACGCGTTGGCGCACGGCTCCGCTGCAAGCGTTTGGCGGCCGTTCTCATCATACGGATGAAGATGGAGAGAGGTAGCTCCAGCATCGACAGCCGCTCGCGCCTCCACGGCAAGTTCTTCCGGCGTGCGGGGGACAGTGGGATGTTCACGACTACCGTTTAGCGCCGCTTGCAACGAAGTATCGCCATTTGGCATTCCGTCTGTTCCATCGGTCCCGGTAGGAGTAGAGGTTGTGCAGCACGTTTCGGTCTTTACCGTTAGTTTCTTCGCCTACACCGACCGATCACCGCTCCTCTCAATTCGTATCACAACCGCGCTTTGTATTCAGCAAGACTACTGAAACCTCTCACCGTGTGAGGGTTTCAACAGAGTCGGAATTACTCGACGGTGACGCTCTTGGCCAGGTTTCGCGGTTTGTCGATCGGACGCTCGAGTTCGTCCGCGGTCCAGTACGCGAGCAGTTGCAACTGGACGTTCACCAGCACCGGGACGAGCCACGGGTGGGTGGTCGGGACGACGAGGACGCGATCGGCGACCTGACCGACGCCGCCCGGCGAGTCCGTGACGGCGATGACGGGCGCGTCGCGGGCGGCTACCTCGCTGACGTTCCCCAGGATCTTCGTCGCGGTCGGTTCGTCGCCGGTCACCAGCGCGATGACCGGCGTCTTCCGGGTGACGAGCGCGAGCGGACCGTGCTTGAGTTCGCCCGCGGCGAACCCCTCGGCGTGCTCGTAGGTGATCTCTTTCATCTTCAGCGCACCCTCGAGCGCGACCGGGACGTGGTAGTTCCGACCGATGAAGAAGTACGCGTCGGACCCGATAAACGTCGTCGCGACCGATCGGGCGGCAGACTCGTCGAGGATCCGCTGGATCTGATCGGGAAGGTTCCGAAGCGCCCTGCGGAACGCAGGCGAGGAGCCGCCGGCGAGCGCGTTCGCGACCAGCGCGAGCGTGATCTGCTGACCGACGAAACTCTTCGTCGCCGCCACGCTGATCTCCGGTCCCGCCCGGATGTAGACGACATCGTCGCACTCGCGCGCCGCGGAACTCGCGACGACGTTCGTCACCGCGAGCGTCGTCGCGCCGCTTCGGTTCGCCCCTCGGAGCGCCCGTAATGTGTCGGCAGTCTCGCCGCTCTGGGTTACTCCGATAACAAGCGTCTCCTCGTCGACCGGAATCCGATCGATGTCGTACTCGCTCGCGACGAACGACTGCGCCGCGGTGCCCTGCTCCTGAAGGAGGCACTCGCCGTACAACGCCGCGTGGTAGGACGTCCCGCACGCCACGAAGTGGACGGGGCCGTCGGCATCGAGATTCGGTAGTTCCTCGAACAGGACGGACTCGTCGCGTTCGCTCACCCGTCCGCGCAGGCACTGGCGAACCGCGTGTGGCTGCTCGTGGATCTCCTTGAGCATGTAGTGACGGTACCCGCTCTTGCCGGCGTCTTCGGGGTCCCAGTCGATCGTTTCGACGGATTTCTCCACGGCCGCGCCGTCCGAATCGGTCACGACGACCTCGTCCCGCTCGAGCCGCGCAAACTCCCCGTCGTCGAGGTAGACGACCCGGTCTGTGTACTCGATGAACGCGGGGACGTCGCTCGCGAGGTAGGTTCCGTCGTCGCCGAGGCCCAAGACGAGCGGCGACTGGTTTCGGACCGCGTACACCGTTTCGGTTTCGTCGAACACGGCCGCGATCGCGTAACTACCCGAGATCCGGTCGATCGCCGACCGAAAGGCCTCCTCCGGGTTCGCACCGTTGTCGAGAAACGACTCGATCAAATGCGGGACGACTTCCGTGTCCGTCTCGCTGCGAAACTCGTGGCCGGACGCGGTCAGTTCGTCGCGGAGCTCCTGATAGTTGTCGATGATGCCGTTGTGAACCACCGCCACGCGATCGTGGCAGTCGGTGTGCGGATGGGCGTTGGCGTCCGACGGCGGGCCGTGCGTACTCCACCGCGTGTGACCGATCCCGGCGTGTCCCTCGGGAGCGGGGTTCGGGATCGCGTCCTCGAGCGCATCCACTTCGCCCTGCTTTTTGTAGACGGTGAGCGGGGAAGCCGCGAGAGCGACGCCGGCGGAATCGTAACCCCGATACTCCAGGTTCGAAAGCCCCTGCAGGAGCGTGCCGAGCGTTTCTCCGCTCGACCCGACGTAGCCGATGATCCCGCACATCAGGGTTGCACCTCCGTCCCGGAGGCGATCGTCCCGTCGACGGTCCCGCCCGAGCGAACGAGCGCGTTGGCACCGACCACCGTTCCCGGCGCGTAGGTCGTGCCGCCCTCGTCTCGAACCCGATCGGCGAGCAGGGTGCCGAATTGGACGTTCTCGTGGATCCGGTTGCCGATGCGGACCTCGCTCGGGCCCCCGGGAAGGACCGTTCCGGGACCGACGCCGACGCCCTGTCCGACGACGCTATCGATCACGGTCGCGTTCTGACCGATCCGTGCGTCCATGTCGACGACGCTACGTTCGACGACCGCGTTCGCGTCCACCGTGACGTTCTCGTTGAGGCTGACGTCCTGGCCGACGACCGCACCGGGGCCGATCTCACACCCCGCCGCGACGACCGCGGACGAGGAGACGACCGCGGTTTCGTGGATCGTTGCCGACGAATCGATGCGCTCGATCGCGTAGTCGTACGCGTCGCTGGCGATCAGCGTTTCGGTGGCTTGCAACAGGTCCCACGGATACTTGACGTCGATCCAGGGTCCCGGCGACACGACGCCGCGAACCGGCTCGCCCCACTCGATTACCCGCCGGAACGCGTCCGTCAACGAGTGCTCGCCGGCGTCCGGTGTCGCGGCTTCGACGGCGTCGAACACCGTCGGTTCCAGGGCGTACACGCCGGCGTTGAGCCGGTAGTTTTGATCGTCCGACGGCCGTTCGATGATTTCGGTAACCCGGTCGTCGTCGAGCAACACACCGCCGTACTCCCCGACCTCGGCGCGGTTGAGGACGCCGATCGTCGCGACGGAATCGGTCGCGTCGTGGTCCGAGAGGACCTCGTCGACGAGGTCGCTGGTGACGATCTGGTCCCCGTTGATGACCAGACAGCGGCCGTCGACGACCGATCGAGCCGTCAACAGCGCGTGTCCGGTCCCGAGTTGCCGATCCTGAACGACGTACCGTATCGTCGCGTCGCGGTAACTCGATCCGACGTACGACTGGATGCGGTTCCGACCGTAGCCGACGACGACGACGATATCCGTCACTCCCGCCGCGATCAGCGAGTCGAATACGTGTTCGAGAATCGGCTTCGAGACGACCGGCAGCATCGGCTTCGGGCGGTGGTGTGTCAGCGGTCGCAATCGCCTCCCTTCGCCCGCTGCGAGTACTACGGCAGGGATTTCCATCGTGCTACTAAAAAGGCGAGCGATCACTTATTTGTTTCTCAGATAGAGGTATCGAATTTTATTCCGGCCGTTTATGTTCAGTAGAATCGACTGAACGATCGGAGTGACAGTAAACGGGGTCCAGCGACCGATCGTCTCCGATCCGTATCGACTTCAGCACGTTCCGATCGCGCGACCGGATGCGATCGAACGACGAGCGATCGAGGGCGTCGATCGCTATCACTCGAATCCGACCCGCACCATCTCGCCCCACGCCGAGTCGCCGCGGACGTATCGGGCGAGCGCGAGCCACGCGATCCAGGCCTTCCACTGGCGGTACGGCGCGTGTTCGGCCAATCCGTATGCGAGGAGCGTGACGATATCCTTCGGGTTCCGGTAGCGGCGAAAGCTGATGACCTCGTTGAGGACGCTCAGCCAGGAGAGCAACGTCCCGATTCCGACCGCGACGCCCAAAAAAAGCAGGAAGAACGGGACGTTCAACATGCCGAAGACGAACGCGATGGGGACGATGACGTAGCCGACCCCTTCGATCAGCGGGCCGATCGCCTCGACGAGTAAGAAAAACGGGAGCGCGAAGAGGCCGATGACGCCGTACTTGGGGTTGCCGATCATCCGCCGGTGCATCCAGAGCGTCTCGAGCAGCCCCTGGTACCAGCGCATCCGCTGGCTCGCCAGAACCCGTCTATCGTCGGGAATCTCGGTCCACACGACGGGGTACGGAACGAACGCGATCCGGTAGTCGGTATCCACGTAGTGGCGGTGCAGTCGGATGATCAGCTCCATGTCCTCGGTGATCGTGTTCGTCGAGTATCCGCCCACCTCCCGCACCGCGCTCGTTCGAAACACCCCAAACGCGCCAGAGATAATCAGCAGGCTCTGTAACGCGCTGAGGCCGACCCGTCCCGAGAGGAACGCCCGAAGGTACTCCACCGTCTGAAGGGGCGCGAGCCGGTTGCCCGACAGTGCGACCTCGGTGACGGTGCCCCGGGTGATCGAACAGCCGTTCGCAACGCGAACCGCACCGCCGGTCGCGATCGTCCGTTCGGGATCCTGCAAGAACGGTTCGATCACCTCGAGGAGGGACCCTCGCTCGACGATGCTGTCGGCGTCGATCGCGCAGAACAGCGGCTGATCGGTGAAGAAAACGCCCGCGTTGAGCGCGTCGGCCTTCCCGCCGTTTTCCTTGTCGATGACCACGAGGTCGACCTCGTTCGACTGGTAGACCTCGTGAACCGGCTCACACGGCAGGTCGAACGGCACGTCCTCGCCGACGGGATCGAGTTCGAAGTCCTCGAGGAGCCGCCGGAGCGTCCCGTCGTTCGAGCCGTCGTTGACGACGACGACCTCGAAGACGCTGTACTCGAGGTTCAAAAGCGAGCGGACCGAGTCGCTGATCACCGCCTCTTCGTTGTACGCGGGGACGACGATCGCGATCCCCGGAAAGAACGGCGATCGGTACGGATTGTACGTCGGGTTGAGCAGCCGATCCCGGACGTTCCACTGGAGCGAGGCGATCGAGACGAGGTGAATGAACAGGTAACTCCCGTTGACGATCGCGAAATAAGCCAGAAAAACCAGCTCGACAGCCAGAATATCGGCTCCAGACCGATTCCTACGACCATCCAGTCGCAACCCTCCGTCTCGATCGTACCTCCGCGTCCGCCCACTTGATCGTTCGGGCTGCAGCGGCGTCCGACGGGTTCGGCGGCGGCAAGTCGTGCCCCCTCGCGACCAGCGTGCGGGCCGCGGCGAGGCGAGACCGATCGGCCGGATCGTTGACGACGGCGTAGCGCAGCCACTCGATCGCTCGCTCGTCTCCCCACCGGCTCAGCAGTTCGTAGCCGGCGGTCCGAACCTGCGGGTGGGGATCGGTGAGCACCCGTTCGACGTCGACGTGATCGCGGAACGTTTCGCGCCACCCCTGCCGACCGAACGCGATCAGCGCGCCGGCCCGGATCTGCGGCGAGGCGTCGAGCAGCGGCGGAAGCCACTCGAAGTACTCGAGCCGTTCCGCCGACTGACAGTGCGCGAGGACGGTCAAACACTGGAGCAGCAGTTCGTTCTCCCACACGTCGGCGTTGATAGCTGCGAGCGACAGCAACGGCGTCGCGTCCCGCCGATTGAGTTGGTACAGCGTGTCGAGTCCGAACACCGTCAGCGGGCGGTTGCCGTCGCGGAGCAGCATCGCGGTGCCGTCCATGCCGGCGTTCTCGTCGCCGACCGCACAGAGGAGCCGCGCAGCCGCGGTCCGCGTCTCCTGGTTCCCCGCGCAGTGGGTTCGCAACAGCTCCATCGACACCGGCCGCTCGAGCAGGGTGAGCCAGATGAGCCCGCGGAGCGTGTTGAACATGGACCTGCTTCGGAGCATCGAGGTCGCGCGATCGTCCAGTCCGAGTTCGGTCGACAGCTGGACCAGCTGCTGAAAGTCGCCGCCTCGAAGCCGTCACAGATACTGGGCGACCGTCCGCCGAACGACGTAGCGTTCGATCGGCGAGAGGCCGTCGTACCACGCCGCCGCGTCCGGGCCGGGTTCCTCGAGCTGTTCGAACAGCGCAGGGAGGATGTCGAGTCGAACCGCCTCTCGCCGGCGATCGAACCAGAAGAGCACGGCCGAGAGCGACACCGTGATCGCGCCGGCGAACAGACAGACGGCGACGATCGCGACGAACACCTCGAACAGTCCGATCTCAGGTAGCCCGACCATTATCGAAGCAGGCGTTCGAGGCGGACGACGATCTCCGACGGGTTGAACGGTTTCATCACGTAATCGTCGGCCCCGAGTTCGAATCCGCGGAGGACGTCCTCCTCGAGGCCGCGGCCCGTAACCATGATCACCACGATGTCGGCGTACCGCTCGTCGTTGCGAAGCCGCTTGAGAACCGTGAACCCGTCCAGTCCCGGCATCATGATGTCGAGCAAGAGCGCCTCGGGAGGCTCGTCGGTCGACTGGAGGTGCTCCCAGCACTCGTCGCCGTCTTCGGCGGCCACGACGTCGAAGCCCTCGGTATCGAGCTTGTACCGGAGTATTTCCAGGATCGGCGCGTCGTCTTCGGCGATCAGGACTCGACGTGTCATTGGCGTTCTGATGGCGATGGCTCGATCGCGGCGAGCACCGTTGCCGCGAGTTCGGCAGCCGTTATGGGCGTCTGTGCGAACGTCTGTCGACCGGTGATCGGAACCCACTCGCCGTCGGTCGGCGTCGGCCCGATCGCAACGAGCGGTACGGCTTCCTCCTCGATCGGCGACCGAAGAGTGGCCAGCGTCGATTCCTCGACGGCGTCGATCGCCGCTTCGGACAGGAAGACGCAGTCGACGTCGCTCGGCTCGACCGCATCGAGCTCCTCGGTCGAAACCGTGTCTCGCGTAACTCGGCGGTCGAGTTCGTCGAGGGTCTCGAGCAGCCGATCGTCGACGTCGCCGACAACCGCAATCGCGGTCGGATCGGAAGCCGAGGGGTTGATCGGCAGTCCGAATCGGTTCTCGAAGAGGCGCTCGAGGGCGTCCGGGGCGACGGTCGCCGCGAGGACGCCCGCGATCCCCTGCAACGGGCCCGGGTGGTCGCCGGCGACCGTCGACACGAGCGTCACCGACGTGTCGTCGTCGAGGTCGTCGAGCGTCCGTTCGAGCCCCTCGAGCGACCGACCCGACGGAAACCGACAGTCCAGGATGAGGTGCTGGGGGCGCGACCGGTCGAGCGCCGCGCGGAGGTCGTCGTCGTCGCTCGCTCCGCGCACCACGTAACCGGCGCGTTCGAACTGCGCCTCGAGCGCCGCCACGAACTCCTCGTCGTCGCCGATCGCGAGCACGATCGAGTCCGGCGGCGTCGACGGCTCGAGCGACGCGGTCGATTCGTCGACGGCCACCTCGTCGCCGGGAGTCGATCGTCCCTCGTCGCCAGTTTCCAGCGACTGCGCCGTCTCCGCGGTCAACTTCAGAGTCGCCTCGACGATCTCCTCGACTGCGTCTCGTTGGTCCGGCGTAAGCGGTCCGAGCGATTCGTCCTCGAGTTGGACCGCTCTCGCGTGTATCACGCCCAGCTGGCGACGAAATTCGAACGCGTGCCGGCCGCTCTCGTCCGGAGACTTCATCGCGAACTATTACAACGTAGACGCTCGCGCTAATAAATCGATCCATGTGAAGGAATTATTACTAGTAAGTACTAGTGACAGACAGTGGCAGAGCATGCCCTCGTGAATCCCCGATAACCGCGCACTGCAGCCGTGATCGTACGTTTCAGTGGCCACCCTCACTGACCGTCGACTTCGCGAGTACCGCCACGATACTATCGCTTCTGACACAATATCTTCGGCGGGGTGACGTAACGAGCAGGCCCGGTGCCTTTACGGAGCGGGTTGACAGCGCTGTGCGATTCGAGATCCGCGCGTCGAGGTGGTGCGACGGCCGCGACGAGACCGGCGAGCGTGCGGCCCCGGTCGACGGATTCGGGGACGGGGCGCCCCTACGCCGCGTCGCTGCTATCGGACTCCGCGTCGCGTCCCGGTTCCTCGACGCCGAGATCGACCTCGAGCGCCGAGTCCGCCGCCTCCAGCACGACCGTCTCGCCGGCCGTCGTCGAGTCGCCGAGCTCGACGGCGAGGTCGTCGATTTCGATCGGCGGCGGGAAGAGCACGTCGACGCGGCTTCCGAAGGCGATGTGACCGAGGCGCTGACCGCGATCGAGCCGCTCGTCAGCCTCGACGTAGGGGTGGATGCGCCGGGCGAAGGCGCCGGCGATCAGCGTGATCGTGGCGTCGTTGGGCGGGACCGCGGCGTCGGCCGGGGTCGACTCCCCGTCGAGGGGGCGATCGTCGCCGGCCGGCCCGTCCCCGACGAGGCCGCCTTCGTCGGCGAGGGCGCCCTCGTCGCTCGAGCCGTCACCGGACGGAAGCTCGCCGTCCTCGGTCACGACGCGAACGTGGACCCGCTCGTTCCGATCGGACTCCTTCGAAAACGCGGGCTTGTTCGCCCCGGACACGTGCTCGACGTCGGTCACGGTCGCGTCGACCGGCGCGCGGACGACGTGGACGTGCCAGACGTTCATGAAGATCCCCAGGCGGACCCGATCGCCTTCCTCGCGGATGACGGAAACGTTTCCGTCGCAGGGCGCGACGACGCCCGTCGGCGGCGGCGTCCGATCGGGGTCGCGGAAGAAGGCGAGCGCGGCGACGCCGATCGCGGCCGTGACGAGCCCGGCGGTGGCGCTGATGATCAGCGCGAAGGGCGCGACGAGCAGGGGGACGACGGCGTACTTCCAGGCCCCCGGCGCGAAGTTCATACTCGATGCATCGGGCAGGAGTCGTATGGCCGTTACGGATACCGAGTTCGGCAATCGTCAGTCCCAGAACGACTGCGTGCGTGCGTACTCGCGCTCCGTGGAGAGGATGTCTCGGTAGAAGTCATCCTCGTTCTCACGGAGTTTGCTGATGATCCGCGCGGCGTTGTGCGGCCCGACGCCGCGGGCGGCCATCGCGATCACGGCCTGTTTGCCGTGGCTCTGGACGAGGCTCGCGGCGCGGAACGCGCGTTCGGTCATCCGCTCTTGCTCCTCGTCTTTCTCCTCGGCCCGGACCGCCTGCACCACCTCGTCGGCCCACGGGTTCAGCGAGGCGATCCGCGTCGACCCGCACTCGGGGCACTTCGGCTGGTCGGGGACGCGCTTGACCTTCGTCTTCACCTTCCACTCCTTGCAGTGGGTACAGAGCAGGATGACCCGATCGTTCCGAATGCGCTCGCGAACCGTCTGGATGACGCTCGCGTCGGCGTTCTCCGGCGCGAGCAGTTCCTTGCCCGACGACCGGCCGCCCCGCCCGATCGGTGTCCGGCCGCGTTCGGTCACCAGTTCCAGCTCGCCTCCCTGGACGCTGTGCAAAACCCGTCGGGCGCCCTCGACGTCTAAGTCCTCGTGGAACACCTCGCGGATCGCTTCCCGGTACATCGGCGTGTCCTCCAGCGCCGAAAGCAGCCGGGAGTTCGAGAGCCGACCCGACCCCTGCCAACGCTTGAGCGCGCCGAACTTCGCCGACACCTGCGAGAGGCGAAACGCGAGCGCGTCCGATCGCTTCAGACCGAGTTCGACGATCGCCTCGACGTGATCGGGATCGGTCTCGCGGAGGACGTCGACGATATCGCTCGTGGCGATCGAACTCGGCACCTCGAGTTCGATCCGGTAGGGATCGATCTCCAGCCCGACCGAACTGCCGGCGCGCTGGCCGAGCAGCGCCGAGAGCACGCGTCCGAGCGTCTCGTTCGTCTTGTGACCGAAACACGCGTTCAGGACGACGGTTCGGCCCCGCCGCTCGAGCACGAGGCGCTCGTCGGTCGGCATCGCGACCTCGGCGTCGACCTGGCGCTCGAGTTGCTCGCAGGCGTCCGCGAGCGTGTACTCGTCGGCCGGATAGCGGCGGGCCAGATCCCGGCCGACCGACGCGGCGTCGGCCCCCGACCGGAGTTGCGGTTCGGCGACCCCCCGAATCTCGCCGACCTCGCTCGCGACCGCGAGCGGGACGGGGATCTCCTGGCCGATCCACGACGGCACTTCGCCGGCGGGGTCCTCGATCGGACTCACCTTGACGGTCGCCTCGTCGTCGTCGATCTCGGCGATTCGCCACATCTCGCCGCGCTGGACGAACACCTCGCCGGGCTGGGCGAAGTTGACGACGAACCGCTCGTCCAAGGTGCCGATTCGGGTGCCCGAGGCGATGTCGTTGACCTCGTAGGTCTCCTCGTCGGGGATCATCGAGAGGTTCGCGTAGACGTACTGCCAGGTGCCGCCGGTCGTCTCGAGCCGATCGGCGCTCTCGTCGAACCAGACGATCCGGTTCCGGTGGAGTTCCGACAGGATCTCGCGGATCGTCTCCTCGGAAACGTCCTGGAAGGGGTAGGCCCGGGTGATCGTCTCCACGGCCTCGCCGACGCGGGTCGCGCCGCGGCTCTGGACGATCGCCGGCAGCTGGTTCGCGACGACGTCCAAGCTCCCCTCGTGGATCGCCGCGGGCTCGACCTCGCCCTCGCGGGCGCGGCGCGCGATCGCCAGCGCCTCGAACGTATCGTCGGGCCGGGTCGACACGATCGTCCCGCTCGAAACTTCGTCCTGGCGGTGGCCCGCGCGGCCGATCCGCTGCAGGAGTCGGGTAACCTGCCGCGGACTCTGGTACTGGATCACGTGATCGACGCGGCCGACGTCGATGCCGAGTTCCATCGAGGAGGTACAGAGGAGCGCGTCCAACTCGCCGGCCTTGAACCGGTCCTCGACGTCGATCCGGGCCTCCTTCGAGAGCGAGCCGTGGTGGACGCCGATCGGGAGGTCCAGTTCGGTAAAGCGCGAGCCGAGGGCTTCCGCCGTCTGCCGGGTGTTGACGAAGATGAGCGTCGACTCGTGCCGATCGACCAGATCGCGAATGAGGCGGACGTGGCTCGCCGTCGAGGCGTCGGTCATGAGCTTTCCCGCCAGCGTCTCGTCCTCGTCGGTGATCTCCGGGCGGCACACGGCGACGTCGACGTTGCTCCCGACGTCGATCTCGCGGATCTCGCAGGCCCGGCCGCCGGTGAGGAAGTTCGCGACCTCGCCCGGATCGCCGACCGTCGCGGAGAGGCCGATCCGCTGGAAGCCGCCCGCGATGTCCCGGAGACGCTCGAGGCCGACGGCGAGTTGCGCGCCGCGTTTCGACGCCGCGAGTTCGTGGACCTCGTCGATCACGACGTGCGAGACGTCCGGGAGCGCCTCGCGGAGACGGTCACCGGTGAGCATCGCCTGCAGGGTTTCGGGCGTCGTGACCAGCACGTCCGGCGGATTCTCGGCCTGTTTGCCCCGCCGGTACTGGGTCGTGTCGCCGTGACGGACGTCGACATCGAGGTCGAGGTAGTCGCCCCACCACTCCAGGCGCTCGCGCATATCGCGGTTGAGCGCGCGCAGCGGCGTGACGTAGAGCGCGCCGAACCCCTCCGGCGGGTCGGCGACGAGGTGGTCGAACACCGGCAGCATCGCCGTCTCGGTCTTGCCGCTCCCGGTGGGCGCGATCACGAGCGTGTTCTCGCCGGCCGCCAGCGGCGGAATCGCCAGTCGCTGCGGCGCGGTCGGCGTCGAAAACCCGCGTTCGGAGAGCGCCCCGCGAACCGTCGATCCGAGGTGCGTGAAGGCCGCGACGTCCCCGTCGGTCATCGGCGGCTCTAGGGGCGAGCGGCGGATAAGCGCCACGTTCCCGGCACGATCGCGTCACTCCTCGGCGCGTGACCCGTCGGCCGTCTACTCGTCGTCCGATTCGGCTGCCCGATCGTCGGTCGATCCGCCGGACGGTTCGTCGGCCGATCGGCCGTTCCCGCCGCCGGCATCGCCCTGGTCGACCAGTTCGTCGGCGAGCTCCTCGTCGATCGCCATCTCCCCCGGTTCCGCGGGTTCGTCCTGCACGTCGGACGCCGCCAGCTCCTCGAGCTCCTCGGGCGATCGCTCCTCGTCCGTCAGCTCGGCGGCCGTCTCCTCGTCGGCGACCGGTTCGTCGGTCGTCTCGGCAGCCGTCTCTCCCGAGTCGCCGATCGGGATCCGTTCGCCCGCGGACTGCGCGTCAGCAGCCCGATCGCGCGTCTGCGACGCCTCGTCGTCGGATTCGGATGCGAACCGCCGGACGATCGCGTACGCGACGGCGGCGACGCCGATCGCGAGGATCGCGTCTCGGGCGTATCGTTCCGTGCTGGTCCCCGCCGGTTCACCTCGGACGCCGTCCGACAGCCGACTCTCGCTGGGATCTAGCCGAAAGCGCATCGACGGACGTTCGATCCGACTCGGAAAGTCGGTTCGGCGTGTCCAAGCAAGCCCGCGACGGCGAGCGTCGGTCCCGGTTGGCGGTCCCTCCCGAACCGATAGTCGGCGGCTACTCCGACGAACGCCGCGAGTAATCGGAGCCTATCGTCCGGTAGGCGGCGCATAGTCTATTCGGAAGACCCGGAACCGGTGGACCGATGATCAGTACGCGATCACGACAGTCATCGATTCCGAACGATCGGGCGACGATCGCTCGCTGCGGCGCAGCGATCGCCGCGTTCGTCGTCGCCCTCGGACTCCTCACGCCGGGCGTCGTCGGAGCGGCCGCCGGCACCGCAACCGTCGACGGCGCCGCGACCGCATCCCAGGCGGCCGCGTCGCCGCAGAACGCGATCGCGGCGCAGTCGGACAACGTTTCGGAGGAGGCGTACGTCGAGTCCGCCCCGGAACGCGGGGACAAGTACTACGAGGCAACCGACCCCAACGGCGACTGGATCAGTTACGTCAACCCGCGCGACGAGTACCGCAATCCCTACCTCGGCGAGGGCTCCGGGAAGATCTGCGTGACGCTGCTCAACGAAGCCGGCGACCCGATCGTCGGGGAGACCGTTCCGAACACGAGCGTGGTCATCCCGACGGGCGACAACCTGTCGTGGCACTCCCAGGCGGACCCGATGGTCGTCGACCTCCCGCTGACCGACAACTACGAGCGGCCGCTCGACGCTGACCAGTTCGGCACTGATCCGAACGTGATCCAAGGCGACGGCTACATGGATTCTCACTGTATCGAGATGCACGGCCACCCCGAGGACATCACGATCAAGTACGGCCAGGCCAGCGTCCAGGGCGAGCACGCCGACGAGATCGACGTCGTCGGCTACATCGAGCAGCAACCGGGCGGCGACGGCTGGGACACCGGCATCGACCCGATCGAGGCAGCGGAATCGTACGAGGAAGTGGGCGGAAGCTGGACGTACGAACCGAACGCGTCGCACGGGCAGGTCGTCGCCGTCCTGCAGCTCGATCGCAACGGAAACCAGACCGATCCGGCGAGTGACGACGACGGAACTGCCAACGAGAGCGACGGAGAAACCGACGATAACGACTCCGACGCGGAGTCGGACGGCAGCCAGAACGACGGACTGCCCGGAATGGGCGTCCTCGCTGCGCTCGTCGCGCTGACGATCGCCGCGCTCCTCGGGAGACGTCGATGAGCCACACCGGTACCGCGATCGAGCCTACCGGGCCGTAGAAGACAGGGAACGGGGCACTGGATCGGGAATCGCGGAGCGCCCGACCGACAGCGAGACGGGGATTGCGGGGGTCGAACCCGCCGATAGACGGTCGCGTCCACCCCGTCTACTTGAGGATTCGAGCACGGACTAATAATACTGCTGGCCGACACTACCGTCGACGATGCCGGTCGAACCGACGACATTTTGACGATCCCCGCGAGATTCCCGCAAAATGGCGCCGCCATCAGAGGCCGACGAGAACGATCCGCTGGTCCCGATCGTCTGTTCCGAGTGCGATACCGCCTCCCGCGTTCCGCTGGCGGAGCTCGCCGAGACGATCGAGCGACACAACGACCATCGCCACGACGGCGACGACGTCGCGCAAGTCGACCCGGACGTCGCGGACCACATCGCCGATCTGATCGCCCGAGAGCTCGGGTTTCTCGACGGCTGATCGGTCGGCCGCGACGTGCCGACCCCAGATCCGGGTCGGCAGTCGACACAAACACGGTATTCCAGCAGAAAGAGGAGACTATGACCGATCGGACCCCCGAGTGGATGGAACCGGGAGACGAGGAGATTCTCGAACTGATGCGGGACGACGACGTCTTCACGCCCGATCACGTCGCCGAGGACGTTGCCCTCCGCGCGCCGGACGTCGCCTATCGGTGTCGCGTCCTCGTCGATCACGGCCTCCTGACGAAACACGGAATGGGAATGTACGACATCACCGACCTCGGCGAGAAGTACCTCGACGGCGAGGTCGAGCCCGACGAACTGCCGTCGGACGAGGAGTGACCGGCGACGGGAACGCCGCGGGGCGAAGCGCGGACGCGGCTACGAGATCGACGCCGGCGGTCGTCGCTCGTCGTCGATCGTCGCGTCGGCGGCGATCTCGTCCGCCGTCGCCGCGCCGAGCAGGGCGTCGATCGCGTCCGTCGCGGCCGGCGCGTAAAGTGGCCTGTTGTCGTTGCCGCACCGATCGTCCATCAGGCAGGCCGGACAGCCCTCGTCGCGGCCGCAGGGGCAGTCGACCATCAGCTCGCGAGCGCGCCGGGCGACGGCCTCGTACTCGTCGTAGATCCGCCGGGAAAAGCCCACACCGCCCTCGACCGCGTCGTAGAGGAACCAGCCGCTGCGGTCGGGGGTTTCGGGCAGCCGGTTGGTCGCGAGGCCGCCGAGGTCGGCCGCGTCGACGTTCAACTCCAGCGGCGCGACGGCGATCATCGCGTGTTCGACGGCGTGAATGCCGCCGAGGTAGCCGTGCAGTCTGGGCGGGATCCCCTCGCACTCCGCGTTGTGGTATCCGCTGTGGGCCGCGCGAACCGCGCGTTCGACGTCGGCCGGGACCTCGGCCCAGCACAGCTGCGTCCGCATCTCGAGCGGCGGCACGCCGGTTTCGAGGCCGACGGCGCGGACGTCCCCCGAACCGATCTCGCGGCGCATGTACGTCCCGTAGTGGATCGTCACCGTCCCGTAGCCGTAGTTGAGCCGGAACGGTCCCACCTCGCGCGATTCGCGGACCGTCGTATCGTAGATCGTCACCCGGCCCTGCGACTGGGTGTAGTAGTCCGCGTCGACCCGACGGAGTTCGACGTACGGCTGCGGACCGTCCTCTCGCAGCGCGACGACCTCGTACTGGTCCCCCTGGAACCGGACGATCGCGCCCTCGTGGTAGTCCCGGTAGGCCCGATCGCGTCCGATCGGCTGATGGTCGATCGCGCCGTCGCCGGCCAGCCGCACCTCGAACGCGTTCCCGCCCGAGGCGTAGAGGCTCACCGCGTCCTGAGGGCGATCGCGGTGGGCGTAGGTCACGCCGCCGGCGAGCGATCCCTCGAGTTCGCCCAGTCGGCGCCCGAACTCCACGGCGCGTTCGAGCCTGTCGAGACCGCCGAACCGATCGGCGTCGGCTTCGGTGAGCGGGAGTTCCTGGGCCGCGCAGTTGACGTGCCGGCGGTAGACGGGATTGTTCTCGAGGTCGACGACGGCGCGCTCGTGCTCCTCCTCGAGGACGTACTCCGGATGGCGGAGCACGTACTGGTCGAGCGTGGCGTGGCTGGGGACGAACACCGAAAGGGCGTCGCGCTCGTCGCGACCGGAGCGGCCGATCCGCTGCCAGAACGACTGCCGGGAGCCGGGATATCCCTGCAGAACGGTGCCGTCGACCCCCCCGACGTTGATGCCGACCTCGAGCGCGCTCGTCGTCGCGACGCCGTCGAGTCGGCCGTCTTTGAGCCGGCCCTCGGTCGCGCGACGCGATCGCTTCCCGTGGCCCGCGTTGTACGGCGCGAAGTCGGCGCTCCCGGAATAGGTTCGTCGGTCGTCGGCGAGGAACGACTCGGCGCGATCGACGGCCAGTTCGGTCCCCTTCCGGGAGCCGCAGAACAGCAGCGACGACACGCCGTGGTAACACAGGTGCGCCCAGACCTCCGGGGCCTCGACGGTCGCCGGCCGCTTCGAGAACTCGTTCCAGGCGTCCTGGCCGGGATCGCTCCCGGCGTTTTCGCCGCCGCGGTCGTCGGTCGGCGGGTTCCAGAACAGGAGGTCGCGCCGGCCGCGCGGCGAGCCGTCCTCGTCGATCACCGTCGCCGGCTCGCCCGTCAGCGCCTCGGCGTGTTCCGCGGGGTTGCCGATCGTCGCCGTGGTCAGCACGTACTGCGGGTCGCCGCCGTACCAGTCGGCGATCCGGCGTGCGCGCCTGAGGATCCACGCGGCGTGCATCCCGCTGAGTCCGGTCCAGCCGTGTGCCTCGTCGACGACGATCAGATCGCAGTTCGCGTGGAAGTTCGCCCAGCGGTGGTGGCCTTCCAGGTAGTGATTCAACCCCGCAAAGTTCGTGATGACGACGTTCGCCTCCTCGCGGATCCGGCGCTTCTCCTCGGCCTTCGTATCGCCGTCGTAGACGCCGATCGAGACGTCCAGATCGAGCGTCCCCCGGAGCAGTTCGTTGAGTTCGCGCTCCTGGTCGCGACTGAGCGCCTTCGTCGGATAGACCAGCAGCGCCCGGACCTCGGGATTCTCGAGGAAGCGGCGGGCGACGTGGAGCGCGTACACGAGCGTCTTCCCCGACGAGGTCGAGGTGGCGACGCAGACGTTCTCGCCGGCCGCGAGCGCGGAAAGCGCCGACGCCTGGTGACTCCACGGATCGAACTCGAGTTTCGCCGCGAGCTCGGGCGGCAGCACCGACTCGGCGGCGACGTGAGTCGCGTCCCGCGCCGGCATCGTGATCCGCTCCTCGAGTTGTCCTCGGTAGCGGCGGTCCGGGTACGTCTCCAGCAGTTCCGGCCCCGTCAGCTCGAGTCCGCGTGCCGATTCGTCCGCGTTCGATTCTCTCTCGCTGTGCGCGTCGTCCATACTCAGAAATCACCGAGCCCGGTCTGGGTCGTTTCCGCCGTCCCACCCTCGCTCTCGCGTTCGCTCCCCCGTCCCGAACCGGAGACGGGAGTCGCCCGTTCGATGTCCGCGGCTTCGATCGCGTCGTACACCGCGGCCAACTCGCGAACGTCGGCCTCACAGTAGGCGCGGGCGGCCTCCCAGTCGATCCCGGCCGGGCGATCGGACTCGATCGTCCGCCGGACCGCCCCCGCGAGCGTCTTTCCGTCCAGTGTCGCGGCCGCGCCGTCGCGCCGGCCGCCGATCGCTTCGGCGACGTCCTCGAGTCTGTTCGTCCGGCCCGGCAGGACGGCGTTGTCGCGTCGAACCGCCCAGTCGTAGCAGTCGTACTTCAGCACGTCCTCCCGCCAGTAGTCGCGGTAACCGGGCGCGTACCGGGAGACGAACCGATCGAGGTGTTTGTAGTCGAACCCGTGGCCGTTCCAGGTCACGAGGGCGGGCCGATCGTACTCGGCCGCCAACCACTCGACGAACGATCGCGTCGCAGCGCCCGGATCGTCGCGCGAGGGATCGGTGTCGATAAAGTCGACGTAGGTCCCCCGTTGCGAGTCGTAGACGCCGATCAGCCAGACGATCGTCGGCGCGAGGCCGTCGGTTTCGATGTCGACGAAGATCGGGTCCGAACGGACCGGGGGAACGGGCTCCGCCGACCGACGGATCACGAGGCCCTCGGCCAGCGATCGGGCGCTCGCGCGGATCGTCCAGGCCGTCTCGTCGCCGATCCCCTGCACCGATCGGAGGGCGGCGAGCGACGCGCCGGCGACCCTCTCGCGAGAGTCGTAGCCCACCTCGCGGAGCCGTCGCGCCGTCGTCGGGCCGACCCCCTCGAGCGCCCGCAGGCCGAACCGATCGGCCGGCACGGAGGAGACCGAGACGGCCCCGTTCGACGCGAGGGTGAGCCGGGCGAGTTCGGGCGCGCCCGATCGCGGGATCGGCCCGAGACCGCGAATCGGGAGGCGGACCTCCCGACCGTCGACGGACGCGCGCCAGACGTGGTCGTAACTCGCGGGGAGCGAGCCGGTGAGAAACGTCGTCTCGGCCGGCGACTCCGCCCGGGATCGCGACCGCGATCGGTACCGCGCGATCGTCTCCGCGCCGTCGAGGGTCGCCTCCAACGCTACCTCGTCGGCCGTCGCGTCAATCCCATCGCAGACGACGTACGCGGCGTCTACCGCGTCCTCCGCGCCGGCCGCGCCAGAACCGATCGCGTCCTCGAGATCGGCAAGGCGACTCGCGACGGCGATCGTCACGCCGCCGATCGTCTCGGTGCGAACCGACGCCGGACCGGCGGGATCGACAATCGGGCCGTGGAACGTCCGTCGAAGACGGCCCACGACCCGCGCGTCCCGCCCGTCGCGAACGACGTAGACGAGGTCCGGATCGAACTCGGCGCAGACGTCCGCCAGCAGCGTCTCGCTCGGCGGGCCGCCGGCCGGTCCGCCGAGCGCGTCGCACCGGACGGCGAGCAGGTCGACGCTCGATCCGAACCCGTCGGTCATACGGGCAGGGTACGGGCGATCGAAGATAAGCGTTTGCGGAGCGCGGTGGAAACCGTCTCCGATCGAGCGTTCGAGAGAGGCGGTGCGACGGGACGTGTCGATCGTGACGAGCGGACGACGCCGGTTCGCGTCGGAACGCGGCCTGGACGCCGTCAGCAATCGGCCGGATCGTCCGAGTTGGCCGGATCGCCTTTCCGATACCGACGTCCGTTTCGCTACGTGAACGGTACGTTCGCCCTTCGATCGGGCCACTGCGCCGGATTTTCTGAGAGCGTGCGGAGCCGCCCATCGCGATAGTTCTATCGCTCGAAAACGTGTGAAACTCGCCCGAATTCGCTCGTCACGACAGTTTCGTGACCCGTAAGAGTGCGAAAATTCGACGATCGACGAACGTAGCCTGCCGAGAGCAGACGCTCGTTACCGGGCGATCGAGACCGGTGGTTCCGCCGGTCGAGAAACCGATCACTCCGGAATCGGGCGCCGCGTGTCGACCACGCGAGCGCCCCGGCCGTCGATTCGGATCTCCGTCCACGAGGGGAGGTCGGTCGGTTCGATCGGCGCGAGCATGAGCAAGGCGCCGTCCGCGACTTCGACCAGTAGCCGATCCGGATTCCGCTGTTGAATGCACGGCATCCACGCGCCCGTCCGGAGGCGCCGCTCGACCTGTCGACCGGTGTAGTACCGACCGTTCGTTCCCTCGAAGACGCCTTCGATAGGGACGTTCACTGCCACGAACCGTCCACCTCCGGCCGGCCACTGTCGACCTCGGGCGACCGCGTCAGTTGCGCCATACTCGATCGATCGGAGTCCGGGCGGCGTGATCGACGCTCGGGTTCATATGGACGACTTTTAAGATACCCTGACTATCCGATTCGCGTGACGGTGTGGGAAGCGGGAACATGCCCTCGGGGCTGCGGCTAGCTCGATCGTGATCCGGGCCGTACGCCCGTCGAAGCGCTCTCCGCGGCAACCCGAATCGCCGCGCGAGCGATCGATCTCGAGGGCGGGATCGGTTCGATGCGTTCGCCGTCGATACCGTGATAAAAGCGCGTGTCGAGGTGAACATATGACAGGTACGAGGACGCTCGGACGATCCGCCGCCGACACGATGCGATCCGGACGAATCGAATTCGCGCTGCCGACGCCGGCGCGGTCGATCGATCGCCGTCGTCGCGACGGAGGGATTCCGTGACCGTCGAACTCGACGGCGAGAGCCTTACCCCGGACGCGGTGGTCGCGGTCGCGCGCGACGACGCTCCGGTCAGCGTCCCCGAGTCCGCACGCGAACGGGTTCGCGAGTCGCGAGAACGGGTGGCGGACGTCGTTGACGGCGGCGAAGCCGTCTACGGGCTCAACACCGGGTTCGGACAACTCGTCGACGAGCGGATTCCGACCGACGAGATCGAGCAGCTGCAGGTCAACCTCCTTCGCAGTCACGCCGCCGGCGCCGGCCGCGAACTCGCACGCGAGGAGGTTCGGGCGATGCTGGTCGCCCGGATCAACGCCCTCGTCAAGGGATACTCCGGCGTTCGCGAGGACGTCATCGACACCCTCGTCGCGATGTGCAACGAGGGCGTCCGCCCGGTCGTCAAGTCCCGCGGGAGCCTCGGCGCGAGCGGCGACCTCGCCCCGCTGGCCCACATGGCCCTCGTCCTCATCGGCGAGGGCGAGGCGATCGTCGAAGGGGACAAAACGGGAGACGACAGCGGGACGACACACCGGGTTTCCGGTGAAGAGGCGCTCGCCGCGATCGATCGCGAGCCGCTCTCGCTGGCACCGAAGGAGGGGCTCGCGCTCATCAACGGGACGCAGTTGACGACCGGCCTCGCGGCGTTCGTCGTCGTCGACGGCGAGCGCCTCGCTCGCGGGGCCGACGCCGCCGGCGCGCTGACGATCGAGACGACGCTGGCGACGACGGCGACGGCCGATCCGGCGATCCACGACGTCCGCCCGCACGCGGGCCAGCGCGAGAGCGCCGAGCGGATCCGCCGCCTCACCGCCGAGAGCGAGGTCGTGGAGGCCCACCGGAACTGCGATCGGGTCCAGGACGCCTACTCGCTGCGCTGTCTCCCGCAGGTCCACGGCGCCGTCCTGGACGCGCTCGCCCACCTCCGCGAGGGCGTCGAGATCGAACTCAACAGCGCGACGGACAACCCGCTGGTCTTCCCGGCCGAGCGCGTCGACGATCGGGCCTCCGGCACGGACCGCGCGGGCGTCATCTCGGGCGGGAACTTCCACGGGACACCGCTCGCGCTCCGGCTGGAGTACGCCCGGCTCGCGCTGACCGATCTCGCCGCCATCTCGGAGCGGCGGATCGATCGCATCCTCAACCCGAACCTCCAGGAGCCGCACCTCCCGCCGTTTCTCGCGAGGGACGGCGGCGTCGAGTCCGGCTACATGATCGCCCAGTACACGGCCGCCGCGTTGCTCAACGAGTTGCGATCGATCGGCCCCGCGTCGACTGACAACACGCCCGTCAGCGGTGGCCAGGAGGATCACGTCAGTATGAGCGCCCAGTCGGCGCTGCACGCGCGCACGGCGATCGACAACGCGACCCAGATCGTGGCGGCCGAACTGGTCTGCGCGACGGAGGCCGCCGAGTACGCGGCCGACGCCTTCGCGGCCGACGACCTCGAACTCGGCGTCGGCACCGAAGCGGTCCGCTCGCTCGTCCGGACGGTCGTGGCGCCGCTGGAGACGGACCGGCCCGTTCACACGGACGTCGAAGCCGTTGCGACGCTGCTCGCAGACGGCCTCGTCGACACCGCGACCGATCGGGCGATCGACGACGCCGGGTCGGACTGACCGTCCGGATTGTCCCGAGTCGATCGCCCGCCGTCGCGTACGGCCACCGTTATCTCCCGCGAGCCCGTACAGAACAGTGCCTTCCGCCGAGCGAATTTCGCCGAACGAAGGTCGTCCGATGCGCGGGGCCGCCATTCGAACCACCACCTACCCGCCCCGTCGTAGTCGGACGGATTTTCGGCGCGCGACTCCCGCGGCGTGGCGGGCTAGTCCGTGCCGCCGCCCGCTTCGAAAAACTCGCCGAGAACCGTCTTCAGTCCCTTCCGGAGGTGCTGGTGCATCGTCGGCGGCGAGACGTCCATCGCCTCGGCGATCTCCTCGCCCGTACTCTCGCGCGGCCAGTCGAAGAAGCCGCCGTAGTACGCCAGCCGCAACGTGGTGTGCTGGCGCTCCGTGAGCTGATCGACGATCCGGTTGCGTCGTTCGGCCGCCGTCCGGACGGGTCGATCGATCTGCCGACGGGCGACCAGTTCCGTGTTCTCGTAGACGGCGGTAAGGGCCTCGGCGATTTCGCGAACGGGCGCGTCCTGCGGGACCTCCACCACGCAGGCACCCACGCCGTCTTCGACCGTGACGTCGCGGATCGTAGCGCCGTGGTTCGCCAGCGTCCGGACCCCCGATTCCGAGAGCCGCATCTCGATCGTACAGCGGCCCATCCCGTCCCGGATCAGCCGACACTCCTCGACGGACTCGTGGTCCCGCGCCTCCGCGAGAACCGTCTCCCCGTCGAGCCCCTCGACGGTCACGAACTGGAACGAGCGTCCGCTCGCGGTCGTGCCGGCCCACTCGAGCGAGCAGCGACAGTCGTACGCCGACGAGAGATCGAACGAGAACGTCTCGCCGCCGTCGATTCGAAACTCGAGTTCGACGACCGTGTCGGCAAAGAGCAACTGGCGGTTCTTGACGGCCTGGATCGTGAAGCCGATCGTCTCCCCGAGCAGCCGGAATCCGGCCTGTTCGCTCCCGCTGAAGTCGTCACATCGGCTCGTGAACACGGTGAGGACGCCGTAGGTCGCGCTGTCGTAACTGATCGGAACGGCGAGGATCGATCGCACGCCGTCCGCACGGATCGCGTCGGACAGCGGCTCGGGGGTCGCGTCGGCCCCGGGCGAACAGGGATCAGCCTGGACCGCGTCCGTCGCGACGGCCCGCCGAACCGTCGGCAGGGTCTCGGCGCCGACGTCGGTGACGCGATCCAGCGTGGCCTCCGCCCGCCCGGCCCCGATCCGGTAGGCGAGGCGCCGATCGCCGGTCCGTCCGGCGATCCACGCCCCGCAGTACAGCTCCGACTCGGCGAGTCGGTCGCAGACCTCGCGTTCGATCGCCTCCCGCGTTGGCGCTTCGACCAGCGTTTCGATCACGTCCCGGACCACCGCGTTGATCTCGGTGAGCGTCTCGAAGTGCGTCCGTCGAGAGGAAGACTCGCGGCTGCGGCCGGAACTCCGGTCGGCGGCGTCGGACGGTTGTGACCGGATCGTCTCGACGACCCGAGCGACGACGTCCTCGTCCTCGGCGACGTACGCCGTCGCTCCCGCTCGGTAGGCGGCCGTCGCCGCCCGCTCCGATCCCGTCTTCGGGACGACGACCGTCGGCGCCGAAACGACCGTCCGAACTCGTCGGACGGTCCGTCGGATCTCGTCCGGCCCGTTCAACGCGATCACGATGCCGATCGGGCGCGCCGTCGCATCGATGCCCGCGTCGGGATCAGCGCCCGCCGCGGTCGACTCCCGGCCGACTTCCTCGGGGTCGCGATCGACGTCGAGTTCCGATCGAAGGTCGGTCTCCGGTTCGATCGACCGCACCGAACCCGACAGTTCGCGACGGAGGATCGCCTCGAGGCGACGTTGTCGCTCGTCGGAGGCCGTGATGAGAACGATCCGGCCGTCTCGCTGTGTCACATTCATTGCGGGGGCATCGACTGGAGCCGTCACGAGCGTCCGCGTCGAAATCCGATCCGCGGAGCGTACCGCGGTGACTCCTCCGTTTTATCCACTAACGTGACGTATTGATATAAACCTGGTGGTGCTGGGCCGACGGGCATCGACGGCACCTCCCGGAAACCCGGCGGATTCGAACCGATCGGTCGACGATAATCGGAGCTAGCTGGCGCGATTCTGGCCGGACACGACCGAACCGTGATCCGACCAGATCGACCCCGTTAAATTTCGCCTTGGTCTTTGAGATCCTCGATGATGTCGTCGACGAACGTTTCGACGTCCTCGTAGGGCCAGTCGCCGCCCGATGTCTTGGTGTTGAGTTCCATGGCGGTGATCGAGTAATCGCCGGATTCGAACTTCGTGCCGGGCCCGTTCGGAAGCGCCGGAACGAGGTCCATCGGACTCGAAATCGGATAATCCGCCCCTTCGAACGCGTCGATCATCTGCTCGCGGAGCTCGTCCTCGTCTGGCATTGCGTCTCATTGTTACACACGATAAATAATAAATCTTCATGTAGTTGGACGTTGATCGACGCGCCGATCGGAGACGACGCATACCGCCGGAGAATCGCTCTTCGATCGACGTTCGCGGCGGTCGGATCAGACGGTTCGACGTCTTCCGGAGCACGCGAATCCAGTCTCGCTATTCCCGGGAGCGCCTTCATCGTTCGTCCCGTTCCGAGAGTCGGCGCGAGCAACGAGCGAGCCGCCCGCGAGCGATCCGATACGATGACGATCGGCGCGCACCAGTACTGTCAGAAGAGAGTAATCCGTCCGAAACAATAATAGGTTAGTACGGACGACGTTCTTTGCATGGCGAAAGATACCGTCAGGTACCCGGACGAGGTCGTCGAGCAGATTGACGCGCTCGTCGAAGACGGTATGTTCGAGAGCAAATCCGAGTTCTACCGATTCTCCGCGGAGTACGTTCTGGCGCTGATCGATCCGGACCACGAGGTGAAGACCTTCAACTTCGAGGAGATCAAGTCCGAACTCGCTATCTCCGAGGAGGATCACGCGAAAGCGCTGGGTACCGACGGCGGAACGTTCTTCCTGGACGCCGTGATCACGGTCCGGAAACAGGGCCTGCGGGGGAACTACGAGGCCGCGGAGCGGTTCATCGACATCCACTACGACGAGACCGACCAGGAGTGTATCATCCTCGAAGAACTGCTCGGCACCTACCGGAACGGTCCGGCCTGACGCGATCGGCGAACGCGGCGGGCGGAGCCGATCGCCGATCGAAGAGGTTGATCGTCGAGCCGTGGCCGTCGTTTCGCCGCACCGACCTACCGGAACGGCGCGCCTAGCGCGGCGAGGTCGACGTGCTCGCGAACCAGCGTCGCGGCGCGATCGAACGGCGTTCCGTTGACGGGACCCGGAGCGCCACCGGCGATTTCCGGTCGATCGACGCCCGCCGACGCGGCAACATGATCGAGAAACGCCTGCCGGACGTTCTCGTTGTCGAAGACCCCGTGGAGGTACGTGCCGAGGACGGACCCGACCGCGGCGCTCGATTCGCCGAGCGGCCGATCGACCGCCTCGAGCGCCTCGGTTCGACCCGCGTGGATCTCGTACCCCGACGCGGTTCCCGACGCACCCGCGAGAAGGGGCGTTGCCGTCCCGTCGACCGGCACCGCGGTCCGTTCGAGGTGTTTCTCGGCGTCGAAGCGGGTCTCGATCGGCAGCAGACCGAACCCGTCGACGACGTCCTCGTTTCCGGTCCCCTCGAGGGCCGCGTCGGTGATCCGCTCGCCGAGCAACTGGTAGCCGCCGCAGAGGCCGACGATCGGCCCGTCGAACGCCGCGAGCGCGTCGTCGAACCCGGCCCGCCGGAGCGCGAGCAGGTCGTCAACCGTGTTCTTCGTTCCCGGGATGACGACCGCGTCGGCCGCCGCGAGTCGACCCGCCGGATCGTCGTCGCCGTCTACCGGCACGTACAGCACCGAGACCCCCGGCTCCGCCGCCAGCGCCTCGAGATCCGTCGCGTTCGAGATACGCGGGAGCCGCGGAACTGCGATCCTGATCCTCCGTTCGTCGGGAACGCCGTCGTCGCCGCCGATCGCGGCGCGCTCGCTCGTCGCCGGCAGGGCGACGCTGTCCTCCTCCGGGAGCCCCGGATCGTCGTAGGGGACGACGCCGAGGATCGGGACGCCGGTTCGGGACTCGATCTCGTCGATGCCGGGATCGAGCAGCGACGGCTCCCCTCGGAACTTGGTGACGACCGCGCCGACGATCCGTTCCCGGAGGTCCGCGGGCAGGAGTTCGATCGTTCCGTAGAGGCTGGCGAACGCGCCGCCCCGTTCGATGTCGACCAGGAGGAGGATCTCCGCGTCCGCGAACCGGGCCAGCTCGACGTTCGCGAGGTCGCGATCGTGAAGGTTGATCTCGGCGATGCTGCCCGCCCCTTCGGCGACGATCACGTCGTGTTCGGCCGCGAGCCGTCGGTAGGACTCCTCGGCCGCCGCCCGGGCCTCGTCCCAGTACGCCTCGTAGTAGGTCCCCGGCGGAACGTGTTCGCGGGCCCGCCCCTGAACGACCACCTGGCTCTCCCCCTCCCCGCGGGGTTTCAACAGGACCGGATTGCAGTCGGTCGTCGGCGTGATTCGGGCCGCCCGCGCCTGGACGAACTGGGAGACGCCGATCTCGCCCCACCGATCGACCGCGCCGCCGTTCGTCCCGTCTCCCGGTCCGCCGTCCGTTTCGGCTGCGGAACCGTGGTCGGCCGCGCCCGCGCCGATGTCCGGGCGAACGACGACGCGAGCGTTGTTGCTCATGTTCTGCGCCTTGAACGGGGCGACCGAGACGCCCCGATCGGCGAGGAGACGGCAGAGGCCGGCGGCCACCGTCGACTTGCCGACGTGGCTCGCGGTACCGGCGACGAGGAGGGTCCGTGTCATCCGCGTAGGCGGTACTCGCGCGTGCGGTGGTATTCGTCCTATCGGTTCCCTCCCGGCCGAGCTCCCGTCCCGATCGTCGCGGTCGGATCGCTCTCGAACGATCGTCCCGCCTCGTCGCCGTCGTTCACACTGTCCTGTCAGTCTGAACTGCGATAAATTCAGTCGAAGCGTAATAAATTCGCGTCTATCGAGGAGAACGACCTGTACGTTCAATACGTGACGGCGATACCGATCCGATGCCGGCGACCGATCGATTCGGGATGGCGACGGAACCGGCAATCAGGGGCACGGCCGATATTTTTTGAACGCGTCGACGCGCTCGGGATCAGCCGAGCGAAGCCGCACGATCTCGAGGCGTCATCCGGTTCGGTGACGCCGTTCCCACCGCGGTCCGGCCCGGCTCGAGAGTACCCAGCCGATGGCCCCGACGCCGACGCCCGAAAGTGCGATCGCGAGGGCGATCGGCGGCGACGGCGGACCGACGACGAACCCCGCGACCAGCGTCGGGACGAGCGGGAGGGCGACGCCGGCGGTGAACTGCGCGAACCGGACCGCGTCGAACAGGAACTCGTTCGGATCGAAGCCGGCGATGTACACCGTGAGGCCGTAGTAGTACAGCGCGTAGCCGGCGAGCAGAACCGCGCCCGCGACGGCGTCGACGAGGGTGGCCTCGAACCAGACCACGGCCACGAGGTACGGCGCGGCGACCGCCGGCGCCCCGACGAGGACGAACGCCGCGCGTTTCGCGTCGAACACGTCCGCGACCGACACCGGGTACGCGAGGTACGATTCGACCGAGTCGAACTGCGTGAGCCAGTTGTACGTCGTGAACGCCGACAGTCCGAGAACGCCGCCGAAGAACACGCCCGGCGCGGGCTCGACGCCGGTGATCGAGTCGACGACCCCGACCAGCGCGGCGACGAGCGACAGGAGGATCCCGACCGAGACGAACGGCTTCCAGACGCCGCCGGACGACCGAGCCAGGTCGAGAAGGGCCTTCCTGACTAACGGCTCCTCCGCGGCGAGAACCGGGCCGTTTCGACGGGCAAACCCGTCGCTAGCCGTCCGGGCGGGGCGGCCGTACGTCGGGTCGTAGACGGCCAGCGCGATCGCTCCGACAGCGATCGTCCCGACCGTTAACGCGGCGCCGATCGCGGGCGACTCGATCGGAACGATCGCGGCCGTGACCACGGCGAGCTCGTCCCGGCCCGAGAGTACGGCGAGCGCTATCGCTACACCGACCGCGGCCACGATCGCCCGCACGGAAACGCCCCGCGTCCGGACGGCGATCAGCATGACGGTGATCGCCATTCCGGCCGCGAAGACGATCGTGAGGGACGTCCAGAGCGTCGCGACGGCGAACGGGGTGCCCGCGGTAAGCCCCAGAAGCGGTCCGGCGCCGATCGCCATCGGGAGGACGAAGACGAGCGCGTAGAAGAGCCCGTCTTTCAGCAGGAAGAGGCCGAGCAACCGTCTGCGCCCGATCGGAAGGGTGGTCGACGACGCGAGGACGAGCGAGAGGTCCCCAAAGACGTTCTCGAGCATGTCCGAGCCGACGAAACCGGCCGTCCCGCTGTAGAGGCCGAACCCGAGCGCGAGCACGTGCAACCCGGTGACGACCGTCCCGGTCGTGGTGCCGTTCGCGAGAAGCGCGAGCCCACCGAGACCGGCCAGTACGGCGACCATGACCGGAAACAGCGCGAAGCGCCAGCCGCCGAACAGCCGGGTGTGAAGCCGCCACTCCTCGCGAACGAGCGCCCGGAACAGCGTCCGGTCGATCGTCGACGGCCGGGGCGTCGATCGACTCATGCTGTCGAGCATGCGGGGAGATCGCGAGCCGCTTCGTCGGAGACGCGATCGAGGAACAACTCGAGAAGCGACGCGTCGGTGGCATCCGAAACCGATCGTTCGGCGACCAGCCGCCCGTCGGCGACGATCCCGACGCGGGTACAGATCGCCTCGGCGACCTCGATGTTGTGCGTCGAGACGAAGACGGCGTTGTCCGCGGCCGCGTAGCCGACGAGAAACGCCTTGACCTGCTCCTGGACGAGCGGGTCGAGGTTCGCGAGCGGCTCGTCGATGAACACGACGTCGGGTTCGTGCAGGAACGCCTGGGCGATCATCACCTTCTGCTGTTGGCCCCGCGAGAGATCCGTGTGGAGCGTATCGAGCTTGCTCTCGAATCCGAGCCGCTCGGCCCACCGGCCGGCTCGATCGGCCACGCGATCGGGGTCGAGACCCCGAACCTCGCCGACGAACTCCAGGTACTCCCGCGGCGTGAGGAAACTCGGCGGCGACGCCTGCTCCGGCAAGATTCCCGCCCGACGACGCGTCTCGATCGGCCGTTCGACCGGGTCGACGCCGAGAACGCTGACCTCACCGGCGTCGGGTTCGATCTGCCCCGTCAGCACGCGGATCGTGGACGTCTTCCCGGCCCCGTTCGGACCCAAGAATCCGAACAGTTCGCCCCGATCGACCGCGAAACTCAGCCCGTCTAACGCGTCGACGGTCCCGTACGACTTCCGTAGGTCGGTAGCGCGTATGACACCCATCAGCTATCGCGACATTTCGGTTGATCGGTAATAACTGTGCTGGCACCTGTCCCGCTGCGCCTTCTTCGATCCGCGAACTCCCGAATACGTAGACCCGCCGTCCTCGGTACCGGTCAGCGCCGGTCACTCGCAAATGCAGTCTCGCGTCCGGGTCAACCGGACGATCTCGTCGTGGAGTCGCGTTGCGAGTTCGTGGATCGTTCGCGCGCGGTACTCGCCGGCCACGCCGGTTCGGTAGTACGATTCCGATCGGTTCTCGATCCAGAGCGCTTCGAGCCGATCGGCGACGTCCCGCGAAAATAGGCCGGCGCGGACTCCCAGTTCGTACACCTCGGTGTGGCGCTGGCCGGCGACGTCGTACCCCTTCTCCTCGACGTAGAACTGGATCGATCGCTCGATCGCGACAAACGAGCTCTCGATGATGACCGTGAAGTGTCCGTTTCGATCGCGGAGGAAGCCGGCGGCGTCGAGGAGGCGACACGCCTTCCGAAGCTGGATGAGAGCCGGATCGGAGACGTACTCGAGCCCCACCTCCGGGTTTTCGGGCTTTCGCTGGAACGCGTCCTCCGCGTCCGCGAGCGCCGCTTCGAGTTCCCTGGAGGTCATTCTGCCACCCCGAAGATCTCGTGTTTCACTCGCCGCAGCGTCTCGCTCTCGACCAGGGTGACTCCCTCCCGGAATATCGGCCGGAGATCCGCGCCTCGCTTGCGGGCGCTCTCGGGCGACTCGACAAAGACCTCGAACTCGTACCGATCGCCGTCGATCGGTTCCGCCTCCAGGTCTCGAACGACGTCCGCGACGGTTCGCCGCGCGGAGACCGCCTCCTCGTCGGCGACGAGGACGAAGACGTCGACGTCGCTCGCGCGATCGGCCTCGCCGCGGGCGACGCTGCCGAAGCAGACGATCCCGGCGATCGAATCCAGCTCGTCGTCGAGACGCCGGACGAACCGCCGCAGCGGTTCTCGAAATGACGGCTGTGGGATTTCGAGGAGCGGATCGTCCGGCTCGCGTAACCGCCGCTCGTCGATCCGGTAGAGCGTTCGGTTCCCGGCGTCGCGTCTGACGACCACCCCCATCGCTTCGAGCAGCGAGAGCGCCTTCGAGACGCTGGGGCCGCCGTATCCGGTGAGTCGCTGCAGCTCTCGGTTCGAGAATTCCTCCGACGGGTTCCGGGCGAGTATCTCGATGCTGTCGTCCATCGCCCCGTACCGGAAGACCTGCTCGTCGGGAAGGGGCAGTCGTACTTCGACGCTCATTCGTTATGCTCTATGTAATGCATTACATCACACATAACATTTATCCCGCCGAGTCGGGGCGGTGACGCGAGAACGGACGAACAGTTAGAACTCGGTTCCGCGACGCGCGCGCTGACCCCCTTCGATCGGGTGTTTCACCTTCCGGACGTTCGTGATGAGATCAGCGACGTCCGCGAGGTACTCGGGTTCGACGTGGCTCCCGGAAAGGACCAGTTCGAGGTCGGCCGGTTTCGATTCGACGAGATCGAGCACGTCGTCCTCGCCGACGAGGCCCCGATCGGCGGCGTAGAGGATCTCGTCGAGAACGAGCATGTGCATCCCCACCTCGGGGTCGGCGTCGAGCGGGATCGGTTCGTCGAGGGCGGCGTCGGCCGCCGCGTCGAGCAGTTCGCGGGCCCGTTCGAGCCCCGCCTGCGCCTCCGCCTCGTGATCCTCTTCGGCGGAGCCGTCGGCCATTCCGTGCCAGCCGTAGTGGCCGAGGTTCTCGTAGCTGATCCCCGGCAGGGTTGCGATCGCGTTGTACTCGCCGCGGACGGCGTCGACGCTCGACGCACCGCCCTTCATGAACTGGAGCACGTGGACGCGGTAGCCGTGACCGGCCGCGCGCATTCCCATCCCGAGCGTGGCCGTCGTCTTGCCCTTGCCGTCACCCCACCAGACCTGCACGAGGCCGAACTCCGCCGGTGCGGACGGTTCGATCCGCTCGGGCGTCGGCGTTCGTCCCTGGCCGGGCGTGTTCTCGATCGTCGAGTCGGGCGTCCGATCGTCGCTCATACGAGTGGCGTCGATCCCGCCGTATATGTAGCTACGGCATCGGTTCCACTCGGCTCCGAACGGTGACGAGCGCGTCACGATCAAACGTGTCTTTAGGCTCCGGTGCGAACCGATCCGCGTCAGATGTCACTCGAGATCTCTCCGCCCGACGACGCGCCTCCGTTTCGGGACGTCATCACCGTCCTGGACGACGAGGACTGTCGGACCATCATCGCCGTTCTCGAGCAGCCGATGACGGTCCCGGAGATCTCGGAGGCGGCCGAGCTTCCGCTGTCGTCGACCTACCGGAAACTCGATCGCCTCACCGACGCGCGGCTCGTCGCCGAAACCGACGGGGTTCGTCGCGGCCGCCACCGCAAGTCCAGGTACGCGGTCGATTTCGATCGCGTCTCCATCGACCTCGACGACCAGCAGGAGTTTCGCGTCGATATCACCCGATCGAACCGGCGGTCGCTCGATCTCTGGGCCGACGTGACCCGGGAGTTCTAACGACCCGCACGTCGACCGCTGATCTCCCCAGGCCGGCGATCGCAGCCGGGTTCGCTCGCTCGAGTTCGGTAGCCGTGCTCGGCGGTTTCGTCGGCGATCGACCCGTTCGGTGCTTCCGACCGGTGCTGTACACCGCGCTGAACGGAGACGCCGTAAACGGTCTACGCTGTGCGAATCGTACGTGACGGTCCGCGTCGCTCGATGGACGCCGTTCGGCGCTGACCTCCCGACGGCTCTCCGAGGGGCCCAGCACCGGATTCGTTTGTATATACTTTCGAGTCTTTCACGATATTTGATAGATGCTTTTATAGTAATTTGCTCACTTCTTGCATAATGCACTGATTATCCGCCATTGCTTGGTTGGATTTTAACTATGGGCACTCAGAAGGGGTTCGCATGGGGGAAGAGACCCAAGACACTCTGCCCGACCGACGAACCGTCCTCAAACTAGCAGGCGCCGCCGCCGTCGCCCCGTTGGCCGCAGGCTGTACAGACGGCGGAGGCGGTGGCGGCGGCGATGGCGGTGATGGCGGTGACGGCGGCGGTGATGGCGGTGACGGCGGCGGAGGCGGCGGCGGCAGTAGCGAACTGATCGAGTCCGGAACGGAGATCGAACTCGGTGGCGAGGTCCAGGGATGGCAGGGACAAGCACCCGATCAGATCGCCGACCAGACGAATCCGACGCTTGTCCTGCAGGAAGGCGAATCGTACGACATCACCTGGGAGAACCTCGACGGCCAGGGTCACAACATCGAGATCCGCAACGACAACGACGAAGTCGTCGACGACTACTCGACCGAGGTCATGGACCAACAGGGCGAGACCCAGACGCTCACGGTCGACGAGGTCACAAGCGAGATGACCCAGTACGTCTGCCAGCCCCACGAGGGGACGATGAACGGCGAGATCCAGGTCGAAAGCGGCGGTGGCGGCGGTGGCGGGAACGAGACCGAAGGAAACGAAACCGAAGGAAACGAAACCGAAGGCGGAAACGAGACCGAGGGCGGCAACGAAACGGGAGGCGGAAACGAGTCCGAGTAACGACCCGATTCTCGTCGACCTCGAACTCGAACGCTGGCCGAGAGCGGCCCGATCTGACGCGCTTCACGGCGCGATGATGTGAGGCTAGCGTACGCGCGACAGGCCGCCGCCTGGATCGATCCGCGTCAACTACATACGATTCAGGGGCTAAGTATCGCACATGACCGACACCGCGACGTTCGGCGGCGGCTGTTTCTGGTGCATCGAAGCGGCGTTCAAGGAACTCGACGGGGTCGACTCCGTCACCTCGGGGTACGCCGGCGGTCGCACCGACGACCCGACCTACCGGGAGGTTTGCTCCGGTGAGACCGGTCACGCGGAGGTCGTTCGGGTCGAGTACGATCCCGAGACGATCGGCTACGACGACCTCCTCGAGATCTTCTTCACGATCCACGATCCGACTCAATTGAACCGGCAGGGGCCCGACGTCGGATCGCAGTACCGATCGATCGTCCTCTACGAAACCGACGCGCAGCGCGAGCAGGCCGACGCGTACGTCGAGGCGCTCGACGAGGAGTACGACGACGACGTCGTCACCGAACTGGAGCCGCTCGAGACGTTCTATCCCGCAGAGGAGTACCACCAGGATTACTTCGAGAAGAACCCGCAGGACGCCTACTGCCGGATGCACGCTGCGCCGAAGGTCGAAAAGGTGCGCGAGACGTTCGACGCGAAACTCGAACGGGCGTGAGCCGATCGAGGCGGTTTTTGGGTCGATAGCGGGCGCCGTCACTCGGCGTCCGTTCGCCACCGCAGGAGCACGCCGTCGTCGAGCGGCTCGGCGTTGACGAGTTCGAGCGCCGGGAAATTCTCGACGAACCCCTCGCCGTCCGCCAGCGTGGGCGCGTCGCGGCCGCCGATCACCGTCGGACCGACGAACGCGCGGAGTTCGTCGACCAGTCCGGCCGCGAACAGCGAGAAGATGAGTTCGCCGCCGCCCTCGACCATGATCCGTTCGAGGCCGGCGTCCCGGAGCGCCGAGAACGCCCGCATCAGATCGACCCGATCGTCGCCCGCCGTCACCAGCTTTGCGCGATCGGCGAGTTCCAGCCGGCGATCGACGGGCGCGGACTCGCTCACGCAGAGGTACGTCGACGCCGCGTCGTCGAGGATCGCCGCGTCCAGCGGCGTTCGCCCCGTCGAATCCACGACTACCCGGGCCGGATTGGCCGGGCGGCTGGCGTCGCGGCGCTCCCCCCGGAGCGTCTCGTCTTTGACCGTGAGGTGCGGATCGTCCGCGAGGACGGTCCCGACGCCGACGACGACGGCATCGCTGTCGGCCCGAAGCCGATCGACGCGGGCGAAGTCCTCGTCGCCGCTGATGGCGATCTGCTCCCGGCGTCGCGACGAGAGTTTGCCGTCCGCGCTCATCGCGGCGTTGACGACCACGTGCATACCCACACTGCGAGAGCGGCCCTAAAGAAGACACCGCGTGAAGACCGAACGCTCGTGAAGACGAAAGGCGCCAACTCCGTCCGCGACGTCACCCGAACTCGCCACTACCTCCACGATACAGTCCACGGATTCCGACAAGTCCGAAGAAGAGTGCTAACACCAGCGAAACCGACGATCGATCCGCCACGTGCTTCGTGGTCTATATCCCGGTTGCGAGGAGAAACCCGACCGACCCGATCACCTGTGCGAGTTGCGACTCGCGGAACGCTTCGAACCGCGCGGACAGGGCAACCATACGAGCAGGTAAACGGTCGCGTTCGATAATACTGGTCGTAGCGTCCGGGGATAGTTGTCGGAAACCCCGCGGCGATCTCGACCGTTGATCACGGTCCGGTTGCCCGTTCGTATACCCGAATGCCATACGATTTCCCGCTGGTAACGACTTCGTTTCGGATTTTAGCCGTTCGGTCTCGTATGCTCGGGTTTCCGGGATCTGCGGGAGACGAAGCGGCGCGCTCAGACGGCCAGCCCGACGTCGACGATCACCATGACGACGAAGCCGACGACGAACGTCAGGGTGGCGATATCTGCGTACCCGTGGCCGTGACTGGTGGGGATCAGCTCCCGGAAGATGACGGCCATCATCGTCCCGGCGGCGAACCCCGCGGCGATCGGAAAGAGCCCGGTGACGAGCGCGACGAGGGCGAATCCGAACGCCGCCGCGATCGGTTCGGGAATCGCGCCCGACAGCGTCGTGTACAGGATGGTCTTCAGTTTCGAGAGGTCCGTCTGGCTCGCTGGAACGGCCATCGCAAACCCGTCGGGGACGTTCTGGATCGCGATGGCGAGGGCGAGCGCGACGCCGACGGCCTCCAGACCGCCCGCGAAGGCGATGCCGATCGCCAGCCCCTCGGGAACGTTGTGGATCGTGATCGCGCTCCCGACCAGGATCGCCCGTCGCGCGTTCGAGTCGACGTCCGCCGCTGCTCCGTCGCCTTCGGATCGGGAGCCGTTTGCCTCAGCGGCCACCACGGCTTCGATGATATCCTCGGGTTCGATGACCTCCTCGGCGGCGGTCGACGGCGGAAACGTCCGATCGCCCTCGCCGGTCATCACGAGGTGGACGTGCGGAAGGAGTCGGTTTCCAGCGAGGAGGAACGCGGCGCCGGCGACGATGCCGACGACGACCTCCCACAGCGACCCGAACTCGAGGCCGGGCACCACGAGCGCGAAGACGGCCGCGCCGAACATGATTCCGGCCGCGAGACCGATCGCGGCGTCGTAGAACCGGTGGCTGATGCGGTCCGTAACGAGGATCGGCAGCGCACCGAGACCCGTTGCGGCACCCGCGAGCAGGGCGATTGCGACGACATCGACGATCGAAGCCACGTCTACACCGGTTTCGCCGATCGCTTATTAAATCATCGCGGATCCGTCCGCGCACCCGCCGGATCGCGATCCGGAACGTCCCGGGACCCGGATCGAGGAGCTTCACTTTCACCGCCCCGCGGGAACGCTTTTTAATCCCCCACTCGAATGGCCACTGATGGAACTCGATGATCATGCCGAGGATCTTGCCTCCGACCTCGGCGTCGACAAAGAGGAGGTCAAAGCTGACCTGCAGAACCTGGTGGAGTACAGCGTCCCGATCAACGAAGCGAAACAGAGCCTGCGCCGCAAGTACGGCGGCGGAAGCAGCGGTGGCGGCGCGCCCGCCGCCAAGGAGATCGGCGACATCACGCCCGATGACGGCAACGTCACCGTGACGGGCGTCGTCCTCGCGGCGGGCGAGCGATCGATCCGCTATCAGGGCGACGATCACGTCATCGTCGAGGGACGGATCGCCGACGAAACCGGCGCGATCGATTACACCGCCTGGGAGGACTTCGGCCTCTCGCCCGGCAACACGATCACCGCGGGCAACGCGGGCGTCCGCGAATGGGACGGCGAACCCGAGCTTAACCTCGGCGAGAGCACCTCGCTGTCGTTCGTCGACGAGGCGATCGACGTCGACCACGAGATCGGCGGCGACGCGCAACTGGCCGACCTCCAGACCGGCGATCGCGCCGTGAACGTCGAGGTTGACGTCCTCGAGTACGAGCGACGGACGATCGACGGGCGGGACGGCGAGACGGAGATCCTCAGCGGCGTCTTCGGCGACGAGAGCGGCCGGTTGCCGTTCACGAACTGGGATCCGGCGCCGGCGATCGAGGAGGGCGGGCCCGTCCGCATCGAGAACGCCTACGTCCAGGAGTTCCGGGGCGTCCCCGAGATCAACGTCTCCGAGTTCTCGACCGTGACGCCGCTCGATCGCGAGATCGAGGTCGGCGCGGACGCGACGACGATGGAGGTCGGCGAGGCGGTCCGCACCGGCGGCATCTACGACGTCGAACTCGTCGGGAACGCGATCGCGGTCCGCGACGGCTCCGGGCTCATCCAGCGCTGTCCGGAGTGTTACCGCGTCATCCAGAAGGGGCAGTGTCGCACCCACGGGAACGTCGACGGCATCGACGACCTGCGCGTGAAGGCGATCCTCGACGACGGCACCGGTACGGTGACGGTCGTCCTCGACGACGATCTGACCGAGGACGTCTACGGCGGGACGCTCGAGGACGCCCTCGAGCAGGCCCGCGAAGCGATGGATCAGGAAGTCGTCGCCGACGAGATCCGCGATCGAATCGTCGGCCGCGAGTACCGCATTCGTGGTCACCTCTCGGTCGACGAGTACGGGGCGAACCTCGACGCCGAATCGTTCGACGAAAGCGACGACGATCCGGCCGCACGCGCCGCGGCATTCCTCGAGGAGGTGCGAGCATGAGCGCAAACGGCGACGGCGACGAGGAGATTCCGGGGCGCGAGATCGCCTACCGTCTCTTCGCCGCCGAGTACGACGACGCGTCGCTGTCGTACGCCGAAAGCGACGAGGAACGCGCCCCCAACTACGTGATCACGCCGACCGGGGCCCGACTCAACCGACTCTTCGCCGTCGGGACGCTCACCGAGGTGACGGCGGTCAACGACGAGATGCTCCGCGCGCGCGTCGTCGATCCGACGGGCGCGTTCGTCGTCTACGCCGGCCAGTACCAGCCCGACGAACTGGCCGCCCTCGAACAGCTCGAACCGCCGGTGTTCGTCGCTGTGACCGGCAAGGCCCGGACCTACCAGCCCGACGACTCCGATCGGGTCTACACGTCGATCCGCCCCGAGAGCATCGCGCCCGTCGACGCCGACACGCGCGATCGCTGGGTCGTCAGCGCCGCCGAGCAGACCCTCGACCGGATCGGTACCTACGCCGGGGTCGCCGAACGCGACGCCAGCGACGACGCGCTGACGGCGGCGCTGCGCGAGGCCGGCGTCGACCGCGGGCTCGCCTCGGGGATTCCGCTCGCCAGAGACCACTACGGGACGACGGCCGACTACCTCGCCGCCCTGCGCGACTGCGCGATCGAGGCCGTCGAGGTCGTCGCGGGCGATCGCGAGCAGGTGAGCGGCCTCACCCTGAATCCGGACGCGTCCAGTCCCGAGATCGGCGGGACGTTCGGCGACCTCGCGACCCTCGCGGACGTCGACGCGGCCGACGTCGAGGCGATCGACGACTCGGCTGCCGAGTCCAAGGGCGACGCAGCCGACGAGTCCGACGCGGAAGAACCCGAAGCCGAACCGGTCGCGGCGACCGCCAGCGGATCGGCCGCCGGAACGGCGAGCGCCGCCCCCGAATCGACCGGGAGCGACGGGGAGTCGGAGTCGGAGTCGGCGATCGACGCAGCCGCCGAAACCGGCGAATCGGCCGAGACCGACGATCTCGGCGATTTCGACGGGGATAGCTCCGGAAGCGACGACGGGGCGATCGACGAGACGGACGCCGAGACCGGCGACGTCGACGCCGATGCGGCCGACGAAGCCGACGCGGTCGATTCGACCGACGGCGATATCGGCGACTTCGACGGCGGCATGTACGAGATGGACGAGGAGGAGCGCGAACAGATCGAGGAGGAGTACGGCACCGAGTTCACCACCGGTGCGGACGTGGACGAGCCGGGCGAGTCGGAGATCGATACCTCGTCGCCCGCCGAAGAACCGGCGGACGACGGCAGCGAGTCCGCCGCGAGCGCGTCCGAATCCGATGCCGATGACCTCGGCGCGCCGCCGGAGTCGAGTCTCGACGGCGAACCGACGGACGCCGAAGCTGACGCAGAGACGACAGCGGACGAGGAAGACGTCGCAGACGACGAGCTCGAAGATCCCGAAGCGGAATCCGCTCCAGAAATCGACGGCGAGGAATCGACGGGAGCCGACGAAGACGAAGTCGATGAAGACGAGACTGATGCGGACGAAGATGCACCGGCCGCGGAGGACGTCGATCTGGAGTCGTTCGTCGTCGAGACGATGGAGGAGCTCGACGACGGCTCGGGTGCCGATCGCGCCGAACTCGTCGAGGCAGTCGCCGCCGATACCGGGGCGAGCGAGGGCGAAGTCGAAGACGCCATCCAGGACGCGCTCATGGGCGGACAGTGTTACGAACCCGACGACGGGACGCTGAAGGCGATCTAACGCGATCGATGACGGACGACCGGCCCCGGACGTCACCGGCCCGCGTCGAACCCGTTCCGGGCGAACCGGCCGCGACGGCGACGATCGGAGACGATCGGACGCTGCTCGTCGCCGACTACCACGCCGGCTACGAGGCCGGACTCCGATACGAGCGCGGCGTCGACGTCCCCAGCAGGGCCGCCGATCGCCGCGAGCAACTCCTGGGGCTGATCGAGCGGACCGCGCCCGGGCGACTCGTAGTCCTCGGCGACCTCATGCACTCGATCGGCGATCCGGGCGGCGCGGAGCGCGGCGAACTCGAGGTGCTGTTCGAATCGCTGCCGGCGGAGCTCGAGGTGACGGTCGTCAAGGGGAACCACGACGGCGGGATCGAAACCTGGCTCGACGACGCCGCGGTCGTCCCCGGAGAGGGGGTCGCGCTGGACCGCGTCGGCGTCTGTCACGGGCACACGTGGCCGACGCCGGAGGTGCTCGACTGCGACGTGGTCTGTCTGGGACACGAGCACCCGTGCGTCCGCCTCGAAGACGAAGTCGGCGGCAGTCGCGTCGAACGGGCGTGGCTTCGCGGCCGCCTCACCCCGGAACCGTTTCGCGATCGGCCGGCGTACGACGGCCTCCCCTGGCTCTCCCCGGGAGCCGAGTCCCCGCGCCCGCCGCGGGTGGTCGTCGTGCCGGCGTTCAACGACCTGGTCGGCGGCACCTGGATCAACGTCCCCGGCCAGTCGTTTCTCGCCCCGTTTCTGCCGGCGGGGCTGGTCGACGGCGAGGCGTACCTGCTCGATGGAACCCGGCTCGGCTCGTACCGATCGGTGTAGCACCGATCGGCGCGGCAGCGGAGCGGGGCGCTCGCGCCGAGCGAGGAGCCGGATTCCTCCGAGCGGCTCGACGAACGCGGCCGAGGGCCGGTCGCAAGCGCATGTAAGCCGAATGGCCATCCTCCGGCCGCGAGAAACGCGGCGTATGTCGCTTTCGACCTACCGCCTCGAGATCGAGGAAGTCGAGGGAAGCGGGATCGACGCGGACGTCTACGGCGAGGACGACCTGATCGAGGACTCGACGCACGTCTCCTACGACGATTACGCGATCGGCCCGGACGAGGCCGGGAACGGGCCGTCGTACACCGAAGAAGTGACCGCCGACGTCACGACGATTGACCTCCAGGTCGAACGCACCGACGGAGGGTTCGCGTTCCGACTGCTCGGCGATCGGGACGAACTGGCGGTCGTTCGAATCGACGACGACGAGCTCGGTGCCGAGTGACGGCGACCGTTCGGAAGTACCGACCGTCGCGGCCGGCGTTTCGCGTCTCTACCGATCGGCGGTCGCGTCGTCACTCGTCGCGAGCCACCGTCTTCGACCGGATCTCGTCGCCCTCGCGCCACTGGAAGTAGTAGTACGTCGTGCCCGCTATTTCGTCCACCGAGACGCTGGCACCGTCGGGAACGTCGTCCGGGAACGGCGGATCATCGGGCGGATCCTCGCTCCCGCTCGCTTCCTCGTCGGCGGACCGATCGCGGTGACCGGCGGTCGCCTCGTCGGATCCGGTCGACGACCCGGATTCGGCGTTCCGTTCGGCGTCGGTCCAGGCGACCAGCTCGTCCACGTAGGTCGCGACGGTACGAAGCGTCTCGAGGTCCGCCTCCCCCAGCGCCTCGAGGAACGCGCGAAGGTCGTCGTCGAGTTCCGGCGGCGGCGTCGGTCGATCGGTTCTCGTCATCCCGTTCGGACGTGGGACGACGACGGTAAAACGCCCTTCGAACGGGACGGCGAATCCGTCCGCCGATCGCGAGCGCCGCGCCCGGTTCGCGAAGTGGATGGGTGCGAACGATCCGCATATTAATACCTCAAAAACGATATAAACTCAATTAGAACGGAAATTTATATATCCGAAGGTGGTCCTCTCGATCGAATAATGACGGTTCGACGACACCAACAGCATCGGCTCTCCCCGGAGGCGATCGAACCGATTCCGGACGACCTCGAATCGGCGCAGGCGAAGCTCGTGTACCTGTACCTCTCGGCGACCGGCGGGGCGACGGCCGACGAGATGAGTGAAACACTGTCGATGAAGAAGATCGCCATCCTGAGTTTGCTCGAGACGCTGGCCAGCGCCGGGCACGTCGAAGAGCGGGACGACGCGTACGTCGTCGCGTAATCGGCGCGCGTCGGGAGCCGCCGAAGCGGACCGGGTTCCTTAGAACGTCTCGAGGTAGCGATCGAGCTCCCACCGGGAGACGTCGACGAGGTAGTCCTGGAACTCCGCGCGCTTGGCTTCCACGAACTTCGGACCGATGTGCTCGCCCAGCGCGGCGTAGATGGCCTCGTCCGCCTCGAGGGCGTCGACCGCTTCGCCGAGGTTCGACGGCAGCGTATCGATACCGTACGCTTCGCGTTTCCGCTCGTCGAACTCGTAGATGTTCTCGCGGACCGGGTCGGGCGCTTCGAGGCCCCGTTCGATGCCGTCGAGGCCGGCGTGGATCATGACCGCGATCGCGAGGTAGGGGTTACACGACGGGTCCGGCGAGCGCAGTTCGACGCGCGAGGCCGCGGGGACGCGCGCGGCCGGCTTGCGGATCAGCGCCGATCGGTTGCGGTCGGACCAGGCGACGTAGACGGGCGCCTCGTAGCCCGGCACCAGCCGTTTGTAGCTGTTGACCGTCGGGTTGGCGACGGCCGTGATCGCCGGCGCGTGTTCGAGGATTCCCGCGAGGAACGAGCGGGCGGTCTCGGAGAGGTTGAACTCGTCGTCGTCGTCGTGGAAGGCGTTCTCGCCGTCGTCGGTGAACAGCGAGATGTGGGTGTGCATCCCCGAGCCGTTGATCCGCGGGATCGGCTTCGGCATGAACGTCGCGTGGAGGTCGTGTTCGGCGGCGATCGCGCGGACGACGATGCGGAATGTGGCGACGTTGTCGGCGGTCGCGAGGGCGTCGTCGTAGGTGAAGTTGATCTCGTGTTGGCCTTCGGCGACCTCGTGGTGGCTCGCCTCGACTTCGAAGCCCATGTCCTCGAGGCCGTAGATGATGTCGCGGCGAACGTCGCTCGCCAGGTCCTTGGGCGCGAGGTCGAAGTAGCCGCCGGCGTCGTTGGTCTCGGTCGTCGCGCGCCCCTCCTCGTCCTCCTCGAACAGGAAGAATTCGGGTTCGGGTGCGGCGTTGACCGTGTATCCCATTTCGTCGGCACGCTCGAGCGCGTTCTTCAAGACGTATCGGGGGTCTCCCTCGAACGGTTCGCCCGTGGAGGTGTCGTAGACGTCGCAGATCATCCGCGCCGAGGCGCCGTCGTCGTGGTTTCTCCACGGAAGGATCGCGAACGTTTCCGGGTCGGGCACGAGGCGCATGTCCGACTCCTGAATCCGCACGAAGCCCTCGATCGACGATCCGTCGAAGTAAATCCCCTCGATAAACGCCTTCTCGGCCTGCCGGGCCGGCACCGAGACGTTCTTGACCGTACCCAGAATGTCGGTAAACTGCAGGCGAAGGAAGTTGATGTCCTCCGCGTCGATCGTTTCGAGTACCTCCTCTTCCGCGGTCGTTAAGCTCCCATCCGTCATCTTTTATTCGTCGTAACGGACTATCTCCACTATTAAAGCTCTGCTGTCGTTGGCAAATATGCTGAGTTAGATATAAAGCTGGACGTTTGACCACATGTAACCGGAGGCAGGGCGCCCCGATGCGTCGCGGCGTGAAAATTCCGCGGCGAAAACTGGACAAGTGGTGGCTCGACTCCCGATTACCGGTCGTCGGCCGCTGACGGCGTCTCGGTGACACCGTCGAAGTCGAGAGGAAGGAGAACCGCGTTACCGACGTTACGTGCGATCGAACTACGCACGATCGAGCCGAGGACGGGTTGGCGTCATCGCCGCAACGCTCAGGAGGCCCGCGTCGACGCTCGCACGCCAGACGTCGATCGAGGTGTACAGGACTCGGCTCCAGGCGGTTGCGGGTTGAACCCGGGGTCGCCGCGACTCGAGCTCGGTCGATCGCGGCCGTTCGCTGATCGTGGTCTCGCACGCCGGGCAGACGTAGGCGACGGACTCACCCCGTTCTTCGCGGAGCCAATCGCCATCGATCGGGCTCCGGTGGTCGCACTCCAGACAGAACAGCAGTGACTTGCGTCGCGCTGGCTGACTACTCGCGCGTTCGGTGGCGGGACGAGTCATCACCGTCCGGTACGGGCTCGAAGGGGAAAGCATCTATCCAACACGAACGTCGATGCGGAATTCGTTCGAATCGTATGCTGCCGTCGCGATCCGGCACAGCGCGATCGCCGTCGAGTTCGGCGCGTGGACCGCCGATTTCCGTCCGAACCCGGGGCGACGACTACGGAATCGACGCTTCGATCGCCCCGTCCGGAACCGCGGCGCGTGACTGTCCGTCCACTTCGACGTCCCGACAACGAGCCTCGTCGAGCTACGAGTGGAAACCCCCGAGCCGGCGAACCCGCGCGTCTCCCTTCCCGCTCCCTCGTCGAACGACGTATAAAGCGTGTACGAGTGAACGGGCGCCTACTTGTCTTCCTCCGCGAGAACCACCCCCGTGAAGCGGCGTGCGTTTCTCGGCGCGATCGGGACGGTCGGTTCGCTCGCGACGATCGGGTACGCGATGCGAACACCGAAAACCACCCTCGAGGTGCGCGTCTGGCTCTCGGAAACCGCCGCGACGTACGACGGCGTCATCGATCGCGTCCTCGAGTACCTCGGGTCGATGCTCGATTTCGACCACTGGTCGCTCGACCTCTCGGCCGGCGGCGTCGTATCGGTTTCGACCGAAGACGGTGCGCGAATCACCAGCCGCGGGGAGTGGCCTCGAATCGTCGCGTCCGGGGCGATCGGTCGGCGGGATATCGAGCCCGCGGCCGACGCTAACGTACTGATCACGGACGGGCAGATGGTCACCGCACCGACCGGATACGGGATCCCGCACGTCGCGTCGGTCGGCGGCGCTCGACACCTCGCGGCGCTCCCGCCGTTCGACGACCTGCTCGCCAGGGACGACGTCGACGCGAGCCAGAAGATCGTTCCGAACGCGGCGCCGACGCGCTCGATACAGATTCTCGCGCACGAGATCGGTCACGCGCTCGGGCTGGGCCACAAGCACGGCGTCGCCTACCGATACGGCGACGCCATCGTGTCGACGCCGATGCTCAGTAGCTACGCCTGGAGCCCGGATCACGATCGAAGCGAATCCGCCTGCGGCACGTCGTATCCGGACCCCGACGGGCTCGAACGCCGACTCAACCTCGTCTTCTCGGCGTGCGCGCGCCGCGAACTGGCGCGGTACGGCGGCAGTCTTCCGGCGTAACCACTCGAACGCGAAGGAAACGCGGACAACACGCCGATCCGGGACGCCGCACCACCGTCGTAACCGATTCCCGCGGCAGCCGCGCGCTGGCCCACGTGACGGCCGTACACTCGATCCTCGCGACGACCGGACGCTGGTACCGTCGGTACGAATCGATCGCGAGCGTCGTTACTGCTCTTCGCTCCGTTCGTCTTCGCCGCGTGCGAAGCTCCGCTGCTGGTCCCCGCCGTTCGCGGACCCGGCGTTGGGACCCTCGATGAGCGTCTCGAAGTCGTCGACCTCGTCGTACTGGTCCCGGTAGACGATCGCCGCCTTCCCGAGAGAGGTGATCTCGTACAGTCCGGACCGCTCCGCGGGGCCGATCTTCCGGACGAGTCCGTAATCCTCGAGGACCGGTAATCTCGTATTGATGTTCTTTCGGCTCTTACCCGTGTGTTCGGCCAGATTCGTCGCGACGTTTCGACCCTTGTCCTCGAGCTCTTCGAGGATCAGGAAATCAGTTGGCTGGCGTAATTTCACTTGCTGTCACGCTCCTATCTCACTATATATCCAGCACTGACTAATACTTTCGAATCTTACCGCCTCGATCGTGCCGCTGCTGTCGTCGATCGGTGGAAGTTGTGATAGGAATGACAACTACCGGCGGAAAAGCACCGGATTTGTCAACTTGCGTCGGCAGGAGTGGAATCCGAATCCCGGACTCGACGTCCGCTACGTCGACCTTGGGAGCGCCGGCGGATTCGAGGGGGTCGGCGGATCGTCGACTACCTCGTCGGCGATCGATTCGATCCACCGAAGGAGCCCGCCGACCGCGGACGGGGATTCCACTCGCGCCGAGGCGACGGACGGATCGTCTCCCCCGACTCGGACTCCGACGCCCTCCGGCTCGACGGCCCGAAACGCTGACTCGTCGGTGACGTCGTCGCCGACGTAGATCGACCGCACACCGGCGGAGCGATCGGTCTCGAGTAACTCGACCGCGTTCCCCTTTCCCCAGGGAACGGCGGGTTCGATCTCCAGAATCCGTTTTCCGGTCGAGATCTCGAGATCGTCGCCGCCGATCCGATCGACGATCTCGCGGGTTCGACGGCGGAGTAGCGGTCGGGCCGCCTCGGGGACGGATCGAACGTGGACCGTTCCCGTCAGCCGCTTGTTCTCCACCCGACAGCTCGGCACCGTCGAAGCCAGTTCTTCGAGGGCCGAGGTGACGGCCGCAAGGCGATTCGCGCGGGACCGGGCGACCGGATGCACGGCGACCGACCCCTCGCGCTCGAGTTCGAGCCCGTGGTTCCCCGCGTAGATCGACGGCCCGTCGATTCGCTCGCGGACGTCCGCGAGCGCACGGCCGCTGACAATCGCGGTCGTGATCGCCGGGTGGGCGGCGAGTCGCTCGACCGCCGCCTCGTTTTCCGGCCGCGGCGTCGCCTCGTCCGGATCCTCGACGATCGGTGCGAGCGTCCCGTCGAAGTCCAGACAGACGAGCAGTTCGGAGGCGCCGCGAAGCCGCTCTCGGATCCGATCGCGCTGCTCCCAGACGAGGGCAGGTGGCGTCCGTTCCGACATCGGTTATACCGGGGGCGTGGGTTCGTGCGAGTCGCGATCGTGATCTCGGTTCCGCTCCCGGTCGAGAGCCGCGTCGGTGCGCTCCCTCGCGCCGTCCGCGTGCACGCGCCGGATCCAGTCGAACTGCGTTCCCATCCACGATTCGAGATCGCCGTCGAAGACGCGGGACCGAAGCGCGTTCATCCGGTACTGTCGTTCGTGCGGCGGCATCGTCAGCGCCCGTTCGAGCTGGTCGACCACCCCTTCGGTGTCGGTCGGATCGATCGTGAGCGCGTGCGATCCGAGTCGATCGTGGACACCGGTTCTGTCGCTCAAGAGCAGACAGCTGTTCCCGTCGATGCTCGCGGCGACGTACTCCTGTGCGACCAGGTTCATCCCGTCGCGCAACGCGCTCACCACCATGACGTCCGAGTGGCGGTACAGCCCGGCGAGGGTTTCGTTCGAGATGTACTCCTCGATGTAGACGATCGGCTGCCAGTCGGGACGGGCGAACCGCCGGTTGATCCGATCCGCCTCGCTCCGGACGAACTCGCCGTACTGCTGGTACGTCTCGATCTCGGTCCGCGACGGCGTCGCTTTCTGGACGAACGTGAACTCGCCGCGCCACCCGGGATGCCGTTCGAAGAACCGCTCGATCGCGGCGAACCGTTCGGGAATCCCCTTCGAATAATCGAGGCGATCGACCCCGAGTCCGACGGCGCAGCCGCGGGGAATCGCCGCCTCCTCGAACGTCGATCCGAGATCCACCGACGCCGATCGAGCGTTCCGCGCGTACGAGTCGGCGTGGACGCCCATCGGCGTCGCGACGACGCGAGTCGTCGACCCGTCGTGACGGACGGTTCTCGTTTCCCGATCGACGTCGGCCGCCGGCAGGAATCGATCCGCGCACTCGAGGAAGGCGTCAACGTACCGATCGACGTGGAAGCCGAGAAGATCGTTACCGAGTAGGCCCTCGAGGATCGGCTTCCCCGCGGGGCAGTGACGGAACGTGTCCGCCGGCGGCCACGGGATGTGCCAGAACTGGGCGATGGTCACCGAGTCGGGGGCCGCCCGTCGAATTGCTTGCGACGCGAGCGCGAAGTGATAGTCCTGCAGCCAGATCACCGAGTCGGCCGACGCGTGCTCGACGGCCGCGTCCGCGAACCGTTGGTTGACGGTTCGATACCACTCGAAATCGGAGTCCCGATGTTCGACGAGGTCGGGAAACTCGTGGCACAGCGGCCAGAGCACCCGGTTGCTGAACCCGCGATAGTAGGCCTCGACGGCGTCCTCCGAGAGGTCGATTCGATGCAACGTGTACGCTTCGGCGTCGGGCGGAACCGCGACGCAGTTTCGATCGTCCGTGACGGCGAAGTCCGCGTCGCCGTCGCCCCACGCGATCCAGGTCCCCTCGACGTGCTGAATCACGGGATCGAGACCGGCGGTCAACCCGCCGGTCGGTTCGTCGACGGTGATCGACCGATCGTCGAGCGACCCCGTTCCGATCGTGCCGTCCGCCGACTGTTCCGATTCCCGTTCCGCCGCCGTCGACCCGTGATCCGTCGCCTCATCGTACTCGTGTCGGTACGGCTGTCGGTTCGAGACGACGATCAGCGATCCCGGACAGACCGATTCGTCGAGCTGCGTATCGACGACGGATCGGCCGTTCTCTTCGATTCGGCACTGCCAGGGACGAGTCGGCGACGACGACCGCTCCTCGGGAAATACCATTCGCTGCATCAAGACAGCCTCATCGCGGGTTGGTTCGCGGCCTGCAGGCGCCGGGAGGATTTACTACCTCCCCGTACCGGCCGTTGCAGTGCCCGATATCAGCCGTGTACCGGCCGTTGTAGTTGTGCGCACCGGCCGTTGTAGTTACGCGCGGTTCCCACGTCGCCGCGGCACCTGATGCCACTTCGGGGCTCGATGACGGGACGGCGCTCGACGTCGGTGCGCCGCCCACGAAACGTTCATTTCTCGACCGGCCGAATCGCCGGTATGAGATCCGTGTTCGAGTCCCGGCTGGCCGCGACCCGACGGCGACTCGCCGCCGTCGACGCCGACCTGGCCGTCTGTTTTCCGAGCCCCAACCTCACGTACCTCGTCGGCTTCGACGAATCGCCCTCGGAGCGGCACCTGCTGCTCTTCGTGCCCACGGATGGACCGACGGTCCTTCTCGCGCCGACGATGTACGAAGCCCAGCTCGATCGGTGCCCGATCGACGAACTCCGGCTCTGGGACGACGACGAGGAGCCCCTCGCCGTGCTCGAGCGAACCGTCTCGGATCTGGGATTCGACGAGGCGTCCGGCGAGCCGCCGACGGTCCTCGTCGACGATCGGATGTGGGCGACGTTCACGCAGGATCTCCGGTCCGCGCTTCCCCGTGCCGAGTTCGGACTCGCGAGCGCCGCGATCGAACCGCTTCGGCTCAAGAAGGACGACGTCGAACTCGACGCGCTCGAGCGGGCCGGCGCCATCGCCGATCGGGTCTCGGTCGCCGTCCGATCGCGGGGACGCGACCTCGTGGGACTGACCGAGGCGGAACTCGCCGCCGAGATCGACCGACTACTGACGGCTGAAGGCGGCGACGAGCCCGCGTTCGAGACGATCGTCGCCTCCGGACCCAACGGCGCATCTCCCCACCACCACGGCGGTCAGCGACGGATCGAACCCGGCGACCCGATCGTTCTGGACTTCGGAACGACCGCTTCAGCCGACCTCGAAGACGGAACGGGGCGGTATCCGAGCGATCAAACCCGAACCGTCGTCGTCGGCGAGCCGTCGGCCGAGTTCGAACACGTACACGAGATCGTCCGCGACGCACAGGAGGCAGCCGTCGACGCCGTCGAACCCGGTGTCGCGGCCGCGGAGATCGATCGGGTAGCGCGTGACGTGATCGACGACGCCGGCTACGCTGACGCCTTCATCCACCGGACGGGCCACGGCGTCGGACTGGAAGTTCACGAACCGCCGTACATCGCCGCCGGTACGGATCGCGAACTCGAACCTGGGATGGTGTTCAGCGTCGAACCGGGGATCTACCTGGACGGAGCGTTCGGCGTCAGAATCGAAGACCTCGTCGTCGTCACCGACGACGGGGCCGACCGATTGAACGACTCTCCCCGAGGATGGAAAACCGGCGATCGGTTCGACGCGCCCTGATTCCGGGACACCGCCTTTCCGGTGAAATCCCGCCGATCGAGCGGTCGTTCCGGTAAACGATACCGGTCATCACCGATCGACGACGACACCAGCCATCACCGATCACCGACACTCGGGAATCGACGCCCAGTATCGTCCAGTTCGCCGAACCTCACCGATCCGACACGTGGTGTGAAGTGAGACACCGGACTTCCGGTGAAACGTGCCAGCCGAGCCCGGACGTCGCGACGCATTCGGGCCTCAAATAGATCGGCAGCGATCGTGTCGAAATTCTATCGATTCTATTTGGAATCAGTAGTTAGTCCGCATAGAATACCGACTGACCGATCCCCGATCGGATCGACGATCGGCCTATCGGGAACACGGCGATTCGACGGGCGATCGACGACTGCGATGAGACCGTCTCTTCGCCAGCCGCAACAAAGACGTCTACTCGTCGGCTACGACGAAGACTCGTATCGGCTACAACGAAGGCATCTCCTCTTCGACTACAACGAAGCCGTCTCCTCGTCGGTTGCGACGGGACCGTCCGTTCGGCATCCACACGACGGCGGGACACCGGGCTTCCGATGAAAACCGGCGGATCGCACACCGGGTTTCCGATGACCTCACCGGCACTGGCTCCGCTCGAGCGCGAATGCGGACGACTACGTCACAAATCGACCGCCTTCACCGAATTTCTGGTGAAACCGGCATCCGTGGACGGCTTCGGGACACCGGGTTTCTGGTGAACGAACTCGGATCGCGGAGCAGGAGTCGTCGACATCGCGAAGCGAGAGATCTTGTCGACGATCGGAGGACAGGTCGCGCAAAGACCGTCGGTAACGGGAAGCGAGGATACGAAGGGGGAGTGAGGACACGACCGGGTATAGAACGAGTAGCAAACACGAGAGGAAATATTGATTGCAAGTCGAACACGTAGGCCGTGGGGTCACGAACGTGAGGTCACGAATCGGCGGGTTCGGATTGGACCGTCTCCACCAGGACTTTCCGAACGACGTCCGGATCTTCGAGAAGTTGGTGCTCGGTGTAGCTGCCCTCCGCGCTGCCGCCGCTCTGACGGGACTGTTCGATAATGTCGAGGAACGCGTGTTCCTTCAGGAGGTCACGAACGCGACGGAGGGAAAGTGAATCCGACCCCTCCTGCCGACAGATCTCCTCGTACACGTCGTAGATGCGCGTCGTCCTGAAGCCGTCCTCGTTCGGGGTGTTCAGCGAGAGCACGGCCAGTGCCTGCAACACGTACCGGGAGTGTGGCGTCGAACCGCGGATGAGCTCCCGGAACCGATCCGTCTCGGCCCGTTCCCGCGCCTGAACGACGAACTCCTCGCGAACGCGATCGCTGCCGTTCGACTGGGCGATCTCCCCGGCGTACCGGAGGATGTCGATCGCCTTCCGCGCGTCCCCGTGTTCCCGCGCGGCGAGCGCGGCCGCGCGAGGAATTACTGACGGATCGAGTACGCCGTCTTTGAACGCATCGCTGCGCGCCTCCATGATGTCTCGGAGCTGATTCGCGTCGTACGGCGGAAAGACGAACTCCCGCTCGCAGAGGCTCGATTTGACCCGCTCGTCCATTCGATCCTTGTACTTGATCTTGTTACTGATTCCGATGACGCCGATCTTGCAGTGGTCGAGTTTGCCCGCCTCGCCCGCCCGCGAGAGTTGCATCAGAATGTCGTCGTCGTCGAGTTTGTCGACCTCATCCAGGATTATCAGGACGACATCGTACTGCGAATCGAGGACGTTCCAGAGCCGTTTGTAGTACGTCGACGTACTCAATCCCTTGTCCGGAATCTTGACGTCGGTGACGTCCGAATCGTTCAGCGAGTACGCGATCGTCTGGACGGCCTGCGTTTCGGTGCTGTCCTGAGCGCAGTCGACGTAGGCGAAATCCGCGGTGACGCCCTCTTCTTTCGCCACGCGGATGAGCCGCTCGGAAATGTGCTTTGCACAGAGGGATTTGCCGGTCCCGGTCTTCCCGTAGATGAGCAGATTGCTCGGACTCTGGCCGAAAATCGCCGGATTGACCGCGTTCGCGAGATCGGAGATCTCGTCGTCCCGGCCGACGATGCGACCTTCCTCGGGCAGATGATTGATCTCGAGCAGCTCCTTGTTTTCGAATATCGGATCATCTCGAGTGAAGAGATCGTCGCCGGAACTCGACATAGTTGTAGACACCACGTTTCCGGTGAAACGTCTTTACTGTTTGGTATCGAAACTCCGGAACCGGTGAGCAGGTGAAATTCACCCGAGAGATGGCTTCTCGAGAAGACTGGAGGCGTTTCGATCGGCGATGGGAGAAGTGGAGGACACACACACCGAGTTTCCGGTGAAATGGGGGTGAAGGTGGGGATGGTGCAGTTGAAGCGGGGGTTGCGGTTCACCGGAAATGCGGTGTGGGCCGATCAGATCGTTCGAGGATCAACACAGATGCTAGAGGGATGACTCAACCGAACTCTGTGATCGGTTCGATCGAACTCTACAATCGGCTCAATTGGGCCCCAAAACGGTCCAAAGAAAGATTCAAAGAAGCGGTCTACCGAGCGATCGATTCGGGAAACCAGTGCGGGGAGGCTAATTCGAGGTGATCTTTTGCTTGAGTAGACAAGGCGATTTCCGGTGAAGACAGCTGTCGACAGAGTCGACTTTCTTTTTGTCGATCTACTCAATGGACTTTTTGCGCTGCTAGTATTTAGTGTTGACTATGACTGTGCGCAATGGCTGACCGGTGTTACGATCGGTGGCGTTCGCAGCCAGTACCATGGTTGAAACCGGTCATACCGCGGTTAGGACCGGTCAGGAGCCGCCCATGACCAGTAGATCACCTCATCGTTCTGCGGTCACGCGTTGCTGTGTTCACGTGTTTCACCGGAAACCCGGTGTGCGTGTCTTCCGTTCGAAGGGCATTCCGTCTTCAGTTCGATTCGATCATTCAATAGGTCCGATCACCCCCTTCCAGCACTCCTGTTCCGGCTTTCTCTATTTTTCCTGTGCTTTTGGCCCCTCCTCTTTCAGACCCCTTCATCTTTTTCAGACGCCGTCTTCGTTTTCCGGAGAGTTCGCCCTCATCGCCTCACTCCGCTCTCACTATCCTCTCCAAGAGAGATCCCTTTCCTGGTTTCACCGGAAACTTGGTGTGTGTGTGTGTGACCGCCGTTATTGGTCGGCGTTTCACGTCGAAAATGCGGCGTTCACCGGAAATACGGTGTGTCTCTACTGGAGGCTCTCCTTCTCTGATCTACCATGAGCCGATCGAGCGTTCGTCAACACCAGTGGAGCGTTCGCCGGCGTCAGCACCGTCGATCGTCGTACCGTCAGTACCATCGATCTTCGCATCGAGTAGCGCGTTCGCGTATTTCTCCGAGGAATTCGCGACGTTTTCACCCCTCACCAGCTCACTCTACAAGCATTTTCACCGGAAATACGGTGTGGGATGTCACCGGCCCACCCATGTCTTCACCGGAAACCGGGTGTGCGAGTGCAGTCGTCTCCGATCGCAATCCAGTCCCTCTCGAAACGCGACGGCGGCGATCGGCGGCGACGAATCTACAACGTCACCGAATCTATAGCGGCATCGAAGCTCCAGTGGTATCGAAGCTACGGCGACGGGTCTCTGGTGGGTAAAGCGGTCCGATTCACCGGAAACCCGGTGTGGTCGGACGCCAGGAATCGGTCGAGCCAGGATCACTGGATTTCGGGCCGCCGATGTCGAGGGGCTCCACTGCTAGACTTCGGTAGCTGAATCCGGTAGGTAGCTGAATCCAGTGTATCGATCGATCGGCGGCACGCAGACGATCGACACGCTGTCGGAGGCGTCCAATCGGCCGTCGGGATCGTCCCTCGCTGTCGATAACTTCCGCTCTACGGAGTTCTTCCTAGTACAACTCTGAAGTTCTCCATAGTGGATCAATACTAGTACAGGTGTTAATAAGTGCTGAGTTCAATAATAGTATAGTTCGAGTTCGTGACCACAGTTGTGGCACTGCGTATCCTTTCCCTGGAGTCTGTGGGTATCCCCGTCGACGTTAATACCCGGGCCGGGCGGGACGGCAGTGTTAACAATGGTGTCACATTCTGGACATCCAATGTCAACCCCTGATCGGTTCGCACGAGACATGTCCCCAACGTAGTCGTGGTCCCCCAATAGTTATAGTAAGCGTACGGTATTCACCCGGCAGATCTCTCGTCGCTCGCCGTCCGGAACGACGCGATTTCTCCCCTGAAACCGATCGACGAATCGCTTAATCCGCCACCTACTTCGCTCTCGACGTCCCGAGTTCGCCCCCGACAGTCTACTTCCGTTCCTCGTCTCCTCCACCGCGAGAATTCCGTCTTGAGGTTCACCTCCGGTTACCGATCGGCGGGTACTACGATCGGCGGATACTACGCTTACCGATCGACGAGCACCGTTCGACGGCGCTGCGTTCACAGTTCGGCTACTCTCACTGTTCGATCGGGCGATTTCGCTACCGTGAGGTTCGCTTTCACTACGGTCACTGTCGCGCGTCTGTAGAAAATCGATCTCTCGAACACCCGTTACCAGCGCGGTTCCTTTCACAACGGCGGGTTTCTCGTCCGAGTTCACACGGTGTACGTCACGTCTTCGAAGTCGAAAAATGCGGTTTCGTATCCATCGTGACGCGACACCTGAGGCGGCGAATCGACGGTAATCGTGATCTCGTCGCCGCGTTCGAGCCGCTCGGTTCCGGTCCCGTAGTGGTGACCGAACTCGTGGTCCAGCGTTTCGACAAGCGGCGTTTCGAGGAGGGCGGTCCCTCCTCGCTCGATCCGCACGCTCAGGGCGGTAAACGGCAGAATGACATCGTTGTACGGCGTTCGCGGAAGCACGGCCAGATACGACGGCTCGTCGGTAAACCGATCGCCGTCGGTCAGCACGGCGAACAATTTTGCGTCCGCACTCCGCTTGCCCCCGAGTACGTCGCCCGAGAGTTCGTCGACCGGCGGCCCACGAGACGTCGGCGCGGGTCCGGGATCGTGCTTCCCGCCGGCGTGTTCGTGATCGTCGTGACCATCGTGTTCACCGTCACCGTGACCGCCGTCGCCGTGGTCGCCGTCGCCGTGATCGCCGTGTGTCATAAGCGGAAGCGCACCGGGTTCGCCGCGGCGATCCTCGTCAATCGGTTCGATATCGATGTCGTGGACGTGGGCCGGGTCGAAGTCGAATTCAACCGAGAGCGTCTCGGCGGAGTCGAGACGCCCCTCCAACGCTCCGGTTCGAGCGGCGCCGACGGGACCGAGACGAACGCGCGCCGTGTAATTCCCCGCTTCGGGGAGGGGAACGTTGTCACCGTAGTGAAAGCCCATCCGCTGGGAGAGCATGGGCCACGGCGAGCTACCGACGCCGTCGATCGGCTCGTCGTCCCGGAGGATTTCGAGCTGCATGTCCACCGGAAGGACGGTGTCCGTCTCGACGTCCCACGGCGTGAACATGAGGTGGAGGCTGTCGTCGGTTTCAACGTCGACCATGCTCCCGCCCTCGCCCGGAATCCAGAACCGGTGTGGAATCGTGTAGGTCACCTCGAGGGCGTAATCACCTTTGTGCGCACTCCCGTAACTGCCCATTCCTTCGCTCCCTGCGGGCAGGTAGACGGCGTCGGGTCGATCTTCGACGAGCGGCGGATTCGACCAGGCGGATCGCTCTTCGAAACCGAGTCGCTCGAGACAGCCAGCGAATCCCGCGCCGATCGCGACGGCCGATCCACGGAGAAATCCCCGACGGTGCATCATCCGAGGGTTCGAGACGGACGGCGAAACGCCTGTCGATTCGTCGGTGTCGCAGGCCTCGATCGATCGCTGCGAACACCATCGAACCGGGCGATCGCGTCGAACACCGCCGAATCGGGCGATCGCTGCGAATACTGCCGAACGACGCCGTTCGGGAACCGAACCAACGGACATTTGATCACGGACTCCCGCATTCTACGTATGGAACGGCGGACGTATCTACGATCGATCGGGGCTGCCGGTGTCGCCGGCCTCGCCGGATGTCTCGGCGACGCATTCGGCGTCGGCTCCGACGAGACAGTGCTCGACCCTCCGGAGGAGAACCGCGGCGATCCATCACACTCAGTTCACGGGGAGGAGTTCCCGTCCTTTTCGCTACCGGATCCGCTGACCGGCGAAACCGTTTCGCTCGAGGACTTCGTCGGCGAGCGGGCGTTTTTGATGACGTACTTCTTCACTTCCTGTCCGAACGGCGCCTGTCCGGCGCTGCTCTTGCGGCTCCGCCGCGTCCAGGAGGACGCCGCCCAGCGGGGGTACGAGGACGACGTGGGATTGCTCGCGATGACGTTCGATCCCGATCGAGATACGCCGGAGGCGATCGAACAGTACGCCCACGAGCAAGGTGTCGATCTCGAGGCGGGTAACTGGCACTTCCTGCGACCCGAGAGTAACGAAGCGGCCAAGCAACTCCTCGAGGAGGACTTCGGCATGCCGATCAAGCAGGTCGAGGAACTGCCCGCGAGCAGCGACGGTGCGAAGACTGACAGCAGCGAGGAGAGCAACAGCGGCGACGAGGGCCACGGAGACCACGCGGGGAACGAAAGCGACGGCGAGCACGCGGGGAACGAGAGTCACGAGGGTCAAGCCGGGAACGAGAGCCACGAAGACAACGCGGGGAACGAGACTGACCACCAAACCCACGACCACGGCGAGTACACGTTCACTCACTACAACCTGATCATGCTCGTCAACGAGGACGGGATCGTCGAGCGAGCGTATCCGAACGCGTTCGACGATCGCGAGGCGGTCAGCGTCGAAACGATCGTCGAGGACACCAGGCGGGTGGTGGAGGGATAGCGATGCGCCGCCGAGACGTCCTCGCCGGGATCGGCAGCGCGGGCGTGGTCGTCGGTGGCGGAGCTATCGCAGCGTTCGGATTTCCGTCGATCGGGGACGACCCCGCGTCGGGGTCGACCGAGGGAGATACGTCCGAAAACACCGGTGACGAGCCGATCGAGATCGAGACGGTCGACGCGCCGGGGAGCGAAGCCGGCACGGTGCTCGTTCCCGCGCCGGATCGCCCGACGTTTGTCGACATCTTCGGGACGTGGTGTCCGCCCTGCGTCAAGCAGATGCCCGCCCTCGCCGAGGCGAACGATCGAATCGGCGACGAGGTCCTGTTCGTTTCGGTCACGAGCGAGTCGATCGGCGAGAACCGATCGATCTCCGAGGCCGAACTCGTCGACTGGTGGGACGACCACGGCGGAAACTGGACGCTCGGCCTCGATTCGCGGGCCGAACTGACGGCCCGATACTGGCAGGGCGGCTATCCGTCCGCGGTCGCGATCGACGCCAGCGGAACGGTTCGGTGGGGTGACTCTGGGATCAAGTCGGCGGACGAACTCGTCACGGGAATCGAACAGGCGATCAAAGCGGACGGGGACTCCGAGGCCGATACGTAATGGTCGCGGGGGCGTTCTCGCCGTCGATCGGGGCCGATCCGTCGGTACTGACCTCGATCGCGTTCGCGCTCACGGCCGGCGTCGTGACCTTCTTTTCACCGTGCGCGTACCCGTTGCTACCCGGATACGTCGGGTATTACGTGAGCCAGACGGACGGCCAGGACGCATCTCTCGGGGGCGCCGTCAGTCGCGGCCTGATCGCCGGAGTCGGCGTTCTCCTGACCTTTCTCGCGCTCTTCGGCGCCGCGTTCTGGGTCGGACACGCAACGCTGTCGAACATCACTCTCTTCGAACCGATCGCCGGGATGCTCCTGCTCGTTTTCGGCATGCTCGTCGTGTTCGATCGCGCGCCTTCGCTGTCGTTCGCGCTTCCGAAGCGCCGATCGAGCGTCCTCGGTTTCGGGGTTTTCGGCGCTGGATACGCGCTCGCCGGCGCCGGCTGCGTCGCGCCGCTTTTCGTCGGCGTGATCGCTCGAGCGCTGTCGATGCACCCGTCGACGGGCATCCTCGTCCTCGGGACCTACGTCGGAAGCGTCGTTCTGCTCATGGTTTCGTTGACGGTTGCGGCCGGGATGGGGATCACGGCGAGTGCGGGGAAGCTCGTCGCCTACAGCGATACGCTCGAACGGATCGCCGGTGGCATCATGGTCGTCGCGGGTCTCGGACAGCTGTATTTGGCGATATTCGTCTTGGACGTGCTGTGAGGCCGATTCGGCTCGATTCCGAGCGCGTCGGGCCGGTATAGTGTCGCTTCCGGCGTCAGGCGTCCCCCTCCAGGTTCCGATGTAGCCGTCCAGTCGAATGGCGATCGCGTCGTGATCGAAGCGCGCCAGGGCCCGGCAGCCGCAGGTCCGGGACGTATCCTTTCGGACGTCGAATCCGAAGGCAACCGATGTACCAGGATCTGCTGCTCGCGACGGACGACAGTGACGGTGCTCGCCAGGCGACCGACCACGCCATCGCGCTCGCGGATCGACTCGACGCGACCCTGCACGTTCTCTCGGTCACCGACGAGGGCCCCCACAGCGCGGACAAGAGCGATAAACTCCGCTCCGACCGCGACGAAAAAGCGGCGGCGGCGGTCGATCGGGCCGCGGAAGTCGCGACCGAGAGGAACGTCGAGGTGACGACGAACGTTCGCGACGGCGTGCCCCAGGAGCAGATCGTCGAGTTCGCGGAGGCGAACCAGATCGACATGATCGTCGTGGGGACGAGCGGTCGGACCGGACTCGATCACCTCGTCGTCGGGAGCGTCGCCGAGGAGGTCGTGCGCCACGCGCCGGTTCCGGTAGTTACGGTTCGAGATCGAACCGACGAGTGATCGATCGCCAGCGGACCGGTGGCGACGTGACAACGGTAGCAACAACGACGGTGGCAGTCGCGGTCGTAATCCCGTGCTACCGACCGATACGGAACCGATAGTTAACGGATTGCGAAGGGTATTTCGGCTACCGTGTCCGTCTGGATCGGGTGCCGGAAGCAATGGGTCGTGAAACGGCGACGAGTCGTGGAGCGCCACCCGTGGGTGTCTCCGGCGGATAACTCGCCGAGTGCGACGAGGGCAACGAAGACGACGAATACAACGAATACGACGAAATTGACGATACCGATAGCAACGGCGCTCGGCCGTTCGACGGCCGATCGGACGGCGGACGAGCGATCGCGAGGTAGAGCAGTCCGATGAGCGACGGAGCCGCGACCGCCGTCGGCGACCTGCCGTACGTTCTCGTCGTCGGTGACACCGAGCCGATCGACGCGACGGCGGCGACGCTCTCGGCGGCGTTCGAACCGGAGTCGGTCGTCCGGGAATCGACCGTCGACGACGCTCTCGAGCGCCTGGAAGAGTCGACCGTCGACTGCGTCGTCTGCGGCTTCGATCCGCCCGACGCCAACGCCGAATCGGCGCTCGAACGGATCCGCGATCGAGTCCCCGAACTCCCGATCGTCGCCATCACTGAGTCGGCGGCTCGCGCGCTCGAAGCCGGCGCGTCGGACGTCGTCGGGACCGACGATCCGGATCCCCTCGTCAGTTCGCGCGTTCGAAATGCGGCCGAACGCTACCGACTCGCGTCGACGCGCGCCGATCGCCGCTACCGTGCCGTCCTCGAGAGTTCGATCGCCCTCGTCTGGGTGCTCGACGACGACGGGACGATCGACTACGTCAGCGCGGCGGTCGACGATCGGATGGGATACACGCCGGCGGAACTCGAACGAACGACGTTCTTCAGGTTGGTTCACCCCGAGGACCGGGACCGCGCCCGAGAGCTGATCGCGGATGCGGCGGCGGGACCGACCGGCGCGACGGCGACCGCGACGCTGCGGGTGGGCCACGCGGACGGAACCTGGCACGTGTACGGTCTCACGGCGGTCGATCGAACCGCCGATCCGACCGTCGCGGGCATCGTCGTGACGGTCTCGGACGCGGGCCCGGCCGCCGGAGCCGACGACGTCTTTCAGGGAGCGATCGACCGCCTCGAGGACGCGATGTTCGCGATCGGCCCGCACTGGGAGCTTCGCGTCGCCAACGAGGCGGCGGACGCGCTGTTCGTCGGTCCCCAACCGGAACCGGGAACGGTCGTCTGGGAGCTGGTCCCCGATTCGGTTCGGGCGACGTTCTCCGAGCGGTTTCGCGAGGCCGATACGTCAGGCGAAGTCGTCCGGTTCGAGACGACCTATCCGGGGGTCGACGGCCCCCTCGAAGTCGCCGTCCATCCCTCGGAGTCGGGGCTGACGGTTCGCGCGTCCGAACGGGCCGCCGATCGGACGACGGCCGATCGGGACCGACTCGCTCTTCTCGAGGGGATCGTCGACTCGTTGGACGACGGGATCGCCGTGCTCGACGGCGAGACGATCGCGTTCGCGAACCCCGCGCTCTTCGCGTTGACCGACCGACGAACGCTCGTCGGCGGCGACGTCGCCGACCTGTTCGACGCGGAGCTGGCGGCGGCGATTCGAGAGCGAGCATCGGCCCCGTTCGTCAGGTGGATGGACCCGGTGACGGGAACGATCGACGACGGAGACGACGGCCGCCCGGTCGACGTCTTCGTGACCCCGCTCGATGACGACGAGACGGATCGTGACCGGACGCTCTGCGTCGTCCGGGACCGCCGTCGATCGCCGGCCGCGGCCGTCTCTACCCTGGAAGGACTGATTTCGGCTATCCGGGAGGCCGAGACGCAGTCGACCGTCCGCCGCGCCGTTGTGGAAGCCGTGCGAACGTTCGCCGAGGCGGACGTGGTCGCCTGGTACCGGATCGAAGATGGACTGTTGCGGCCGGCGGCGGTCGCGACGTCGACGGCGGCGTACGACGGCGGACTCCCGTCGATCGAGGTGGACGACGAGCTACTGGAAACCGTCGTCGCGCCCGACGAGGTCGGCGTGTACGATCGCGAACCGATGGAACCGTTCCTCTCGCGGGCCGGGATCCGCGCGGAGCGAATTCTCTCGGCGCCGGTCGCCGATCGCGGGGTGGTCCTCGCGACCAGTACGGACCCGATGGCCTTCGACGGACTCGACCCGGCGCCGATCGAATCGTGTGCGACCCTCGGCGCGATCGGCGTGGACCTGCTGGCGACGGCGGCCCGTCGCCGCGAGGTCGACCGGGACCGATCGCGGCTCGAATCGATCGTCTCCCGTATCGATCGGGCTCGTGAACTCGTCCGCGACCTGCTTCGCGCGGACACCCGCGACGCCGTCGAACGACGGCTCGCGGAGGGACTCGTCTCGCTCGACGCGGCCGAGGAGGGGTCGATCGAGTTGGCCTGGGTCGGCGACGTCGACGTCGGAAGCGACGAGGTCACGCCGCGGACGTGGGCCGGACGAGACGGCGAATTCCTCGATTCGCTGTCGATAGCCGTCGACCCGACGGCGGACGACCCAACGGGGCGAACCGCCGCGACCCGGGAGCCGACGTTCGTCGAGAACGTCGACGCCGATCGATCGGGATGGCGCAGACTCGCTTCGGACAGCGGATTCCGGGCCGCGCTGAGCGTTCCCCTCGCGTACGATGACTTCACCGTCGGGACGGTTACGGTCTATGCGGAAAACGGCGAGGTGTTCGACGACCGGATGCAAGCGATTGTCGAGCACCTCGCGACGGTCGCCGGGTTCGCCGTCGGGGCGATCGAACGAAAGCGGGCGCTGGTGTCCGATAGCGCGACGGAACTCGAGGTCGTCTTCCGCGACGACTCGGAGCCGCTGTCGTCGATCGCCACCCGGATCGGCGAGCGGATCGACGTGCGCGCGGTCGTGCCGCGATCGTCGGGCGGATCGACGCTGTACTGCACTGTCCCAGACGCAGACGAGGAGATCGTCCGCGAAGTGGCGGCCGGTGCCGACGCGATCGATTCGGTTCGAACCCTCGGCGACGACGGCGACGAACCGCTGTACGAGCTGGTCTGTGCGAGCGAGACGGTCGCGGGAATGCTCGCCGACCACGGTGCCGTGTTGCGCTCGATCACGCCCGTCGACGACCGCGTCAGACTCGTGATCGAACTCTCGAGTACCGTCGAGGTGCGGTCGTTCGTCGGGATGCTGGATCGGGCGTACCCCGGCACCGAACTGGTCGCCCGTAGGGAAGAGGACCGATCGGCGCGATCGGCGCGGGCATTCGACGTCGAGTTCCGCGATCGCCTCTCCGAACGACAGCTCAGAACGCTGGAAACGGCCTATTACGGCGGGTTCTTCGAGTGGCCGCGAGAGAGCACCGGCGAGGAGGTCGCCTCTTCGCTCGGCGTCTCGCAGCCGACGTTCAGCCGTCACATCAGGCTCGCACAGCAGAAACTGTTCGAACTCCTGTTCGAAGAGTATCTCGATCAGGTGGATCTCGACCCCGGCTGAGTTCGGGGCTCGAGCGACCGAGGTTCGAACGAACCGGCGGATTCCAACCGATTGACCGGATTCCGGTCGACCGATCGACTGAAGCCCGACCGATCGGATCGTTCGAGGCGACGGTGACCGTCGCTCGCAGCTACCCGCCGTTTCCGACGGGTAACGAGCTATTACTTCCGCGCGTTTGGGCTCGCCGGGCGATCGCGTCCGACGCGTATCGACCGAGTATCGGCCCTGTAGGTCCGGTAACGAACCATTTATCACGGGTATTATCGCTCTTTTATTCCTGATGGTTAGTTCAGTTGATTGGACGGGTGAATCAATATTGATGTCGAGATGGCGACTGGTTTGCTGTATAGCGTCTACGACCTTGTAGTCCCGGTCTAATTGGCCATTTAATGAGCGAGTCCGCGGTAAGTCCGTGTTACTTCGGTCGTCCGTCCGGACGGCGGATTTCCCTGTGAGCATCGACGTCGTTGACGCCGATCGCGGTCTGACCGGCGAGCGGTCCGGCGTCCGCTCTCTCGCCGAAGGCGGGATCATCGCACAGCTCCGCGTCGACCATCCGGATCTCTTCTTGCGGCCGACGCTACGCCGGGCGCCGGACGTGACTATCGAACCGGAGTACTGGACGACGGTCGATACCGGCCGGACGCTGGTCTTTTTCACCGCGTTCGGCGCCGGTGAGGAGTTCGAAAACGCGCTCGCGATGGATCCGACGATCTTCGACCCGGTATTGGTCGATCGCTATCCGAACAGGCGGGTCTACCGGGCCGCCCTCGCCGACCGCGTGGTACCGATCGTCTCAGGGACGGCGGCGGTAGACGGTCGGCTGCTCGAGTGTACCAGCTCCCGCGACGGCTGGCTCGTCCAGCTTCGGTTCCCGACGCGGGACGCGCTCGTCGAATTCAACGAGCACTGCCGAGCCCGCGACGTCTCCGTCTCGGTCGAGCATCTGCGCGTGTCCGACGACGAGGACGACGGCGTGATCGCGCTGACGGACAAACAGCAGGAATTGCTCGCCGTCGCCCACGAAGAGGGATACTTCGAGGTGCCGAGGGGAATCTCGCAGGACGAACTCGCCGAGCGACTCGGGGTCTCCAAGTCGGCGGTCTCACAGCGGCTTCGCAGGGCGATCGGGAAGCTCTGCGGATCGTCGCTCTCCTCGACGTAGTCGCTCCGCCGCGCGGCGGAAAATCGAGTGTCGAACGCGCCGAGTCGAACCCGAAACGAGGGAACTCGAGCCAATGCGGCTGCGTTTTCGCTCGTCTCAGTCGCTCGACTCGTCGTCTTTCATCGAACCGAGTTTGGAAACGAGTTCGTCGGTTGAGAGATCGGATTCGAACGACATCTGGCCGTCGTGATCGTTCTCGTGGACGTTGACGGCTTCCACGTCGTCGGCGTTCCGGGTCCGTTGTTGCTGTTCGGATTCGTCGTAGCTACCAAAACCCATACGCACTATGGTGGCGGGACCGCCAAAGGCGTGGCGGTTCGACACATCTCTGCGATCCGATCGCGCGATACGATTCACACGGCGTGTGCTATTTCGTTCCACCGCCGATCGGCGGAGTCGGATTCCGAGAAATCCGCTTCGTTCGCGAAATCCGCCGAGCGAGAGACTGACTTCGGTAGCGAACGCGTCGAATCGTTCGAAGTCATCGTCAACCGTCAGAACCGTGTTCTCCCCTTCGGCGATCGCCACCCGTGCGTAGTACCCGTTCCATCCGCCGGTATTCGCGGTGCGTGCTCGAGCGAAGCCGCCGTGTACGATCGCTTCGGGCATTCGATCGTACCAGCGAATTCGATTGACGCCCGTGAAGTTTGGAACAGTCGAGACGCGTCTGCGGCCGAATTGACGAGTGGAGCTGGCTCCGTCACGTCGGTGCCGGTGAGCTCGACGCGCTACGCAGTCGCGACGCGGCTCGCCGGCGGACGGCCCCATCGGACGACCGGGCTCGGAGCGGCGAAACCGTAGAATGACGGTGATATGACAGGTGGTGGCATGCTCGATCAGCATTGAATACTGAATCAGACATCCTCATTTTCACGATCGAACGATAAAAGATGGAGATAAGCCACTGCCTTTGGTCTTTTTCTCTCATAATTTCCAAAAATTAGGTTGCCACCCGCCGGACGGCCGATCATAGTGCGTCTCTCGCCGGAGGTTCGATACGGCGTTTTTTGGACATACCGGTCGAGTAGCCGTCGCCGTCGTCTGACTCGACGAACGGCCTCTTCATTTTGCCTGTACATACCCCGGATATACTCGCGTAGAACTCCTGTCCTTCGATCGAACCGGTTCGTAATTGAACATTCGGTCCGGAAACGTGCGTGAACGTAGAATTGTGTTTTTCCCGGAACCGTCACGGCATCGGAACGTACCGGCCGCATTACTCCGATACTACTGGAACTGGTAGCCCGTCTATAGTAATGGATTCGTGGAATCTGGACTGTAGCATGTCCGTGCCCCGTTCGTCGTCTCGAACAGTCGACACGGACCAGCAACTGACCATGATACGAACACGATCATCGCGGGTGACCGTTCGACGTCGGCGACCGTCCGGTGGCCGTCCGCGTCCGCAACCACCGTCGATGGCTCCCGACCCGAGAACGGGATCGAGCGTGGGGTGAATCGTCGATGTGTGGAATTATCGGCCGAGTGGGCGACGGAAACGCTATCGAAACGCTCCTGACGGGCCTCGAGAACCTCGAGTACCGGGGATACGACTCGGCCGGCGTCGCCGTGCAAAACGGTTCCGGCATCGCCGTCCAGAAGCGCTCGGGCAAGGTCGAGGAACTCAAAGAGACGATCGCCGACCGATCGCTCGACGGAGCGGTCGGCATCGGCCACACCAGATGGAGCACGCACGGGCCGCCGACCGACGAAAACGCTCATCCCCACACCGACGGGACCCAGGACGTCGCGGTCGTTCACAACGGGATCATCGAGAACTACGCGGAATTGAAAGCGCGGCTGGCCAAGCGGGGGTACGAGTTCACCAGCGATACCGATACCGAGGTTATCCCGCATCTCATCCAGTACTATCTCGACGAGGGGTACGAGAACGAGACGGCGTTTCGACGAGCGATCGACGAACTCGAGGGAAGTTACGCCGTCACCGCGATGTGTTCGGGCGAACACGTTCTGTACGCGGCGCGACAGGGCTCGCCGCTCGTCGTCGGCATGGAGGACGGCGAGTACTTCCTCGCAAGCGACGTCCCCGCCTTCCTCGAGTACACCGAAACCGTCGTCTACCTCGAGGACGGCGACGTCGTGATCGTCGACGAGGAGGGCGTCGAGTTCACCGATCTCGAGGGGAACCCCATCGCGCGGGAGTCCGAGACGGTCGACTGGGATCCCGAACAGGCCGGCAAGGGCGAGTTCGACCACTTCATGCTCAAGGAGATTCACGAGCAGCCCACCGCGCTGGCGCAGGCGATCGAGGGCCGCATCGACCCCGAGAACGGCCGCATCGCTCTCTCGGATTTCGACCCCGGAACCTTCGAGGGGATCGAGGCGGTCCAGCTCGTCGCCTGCGGAACGTCGTACCACGCGGCCCTGTACGGGTCGCTCTTCTTGAACCAGGCCGGCGTCCGATCGACCGCGCTGCTCGCGAACGAGTACAGCGTGGCCGCGCCGCCGATCGACGAGAACACGCTGGTGATCGCGGTCACCCAGAGCGGAGAGACGGCGGACACGCTGAATGCCCTCCGACGAGCGAACCGGGAGGGCGCGAACACGGTCACCGTCTCCAACGTCGTGGGATCGACCGCCGCTCGCGAAGCCGACGATGCGCTCTTCATCCGGGCCGGGCCGGAGATCGGCGTCGCGGCGACCAAGACGTTCTCGTCGCAGGCGGTCATGCTCACGCTGTTGGGCGATCGCATCGCCAGGGACGTTCGCGGCGAATCCGCGGCGGACCTGGAGTCGCTGCTCCCGGAGCTCGCGTCGATCCCCGACCGGGTCGAACGCGTCCTGGAGACGTCAACGGCCGATCGGATCGCCCAGCGGTACGAGGACAGCGAGTCGTACTTCTTCATCGGCCGCGGGCTCGGGTTCCCGGTCGCGCTCGAGGGTGCGTTGAAGTTCAAGGAAATCACCTACGAGCACGCCGAGGGGTTCGCCTCCGGGGAACTCAAACACGGTCCGCTCGCGCTCGTGACTCCCAAGACGCCGGTGTTCGCGATCTTTACCGGCGACGAAGACGAGAAGACGCTCAAAAACGCCGAGGAAGCGCAGACCCGGGGCGCGCCCGTCGTCGCGGTCTGTCCGGACGACCACCGGGCGGCCGACGTGGCGGACGAGCACCTCTGGATCCCGAACACCGAGCCGGACCTCGCCGGGTTGCTCGCGAACGTGCAACTCCAGCTCGTCTCGTACCACGCCGCCGACCTCCTCGATCGGCCGATCGACAAGCCGCGTAACCTCGCGAAAAGCGTCACCGTGGAGTGACCGGCTCGGCGTCGACCCCTTCTTTTTCCATCGTCTCGACTCGGAGTTCGGTCGCTGCGGTTCCACCCGGCGGGTGCCGCCGTGGTCGATGTTCGAAGAACGCTCGAGACGATCGGATTCGAGTGCGAGTCGACGACGCCGATGGACCCGGGACCACCCCCATCGTCCCGGTCCGAACGGCGTCAACCGGTGACCCGCACTCGAACGACGTCGAAACCGTCCGTGGAGGGCCGTGACGATCGATTCGTACTGAAATCCCGATCGATTCCCTCCGGGTTCGATAGCTACCCCTCGACGTATAAAGCCCACACGTGATATGTACGGCCGGGGCTCTCCAGGCGATCGATTGCAGCGAGAACCGCGATGGAGAATCAATCGCGGTCAGCCGGGCTCGGCCGCGGCTGCCGGTCGACTCGGCGCCGGCTACCGGTCCCGTTCGACGACTTCTCCCGGTCGCGTCGTCACTCCGGTGCCGAGTTTCACTCCCGGTGCGAGGCTCGTGTCGATCCCGGTTTTGACCCCGTCGCCGACGACGACGCCGAACTTTCGCCGCCCGGTCGAGACGCGATCCCCTTTCACCGTGAGCCGAACGTCCGCGTCGTCGTGCCGGAGGTTGGCGACGGTCGTCCCCGCACCGAAGTTGACGTCGCGGCCGAGCACGCTGTCGCCGACGTACGACAGGTGATTCACCGCCGCGTCCGCCGAGAGAACGCTATTCTTGACTTCGACGGCGTTCCCGACCGACGCGTTTCGATCGATCAACGTCGCCCCGCGGACGTACGCGTTCGGCCCGACCGTGGCGCCCGACCGAATCAGTACCGGCCCCTCGATCACGGCGCCCGGTTTTACCGTCGCCCCCGGCTCGACCACGACGTTGCCCGTCAGGTTCGCGTCGTCGCTCACCTCGCCGTCGATATGCCGGTCCAACGTCGCGAGTTTCCACTCGTTCGCTTCGAGCAGTTCCCACGGCCGGCCCACGTCGAGCCACCGATCGAGGATGACCGGCGTGACGGCGAACTGCTCGATCACGGTCGCGAGCACGTCCGTGATCTCGCGTTCGCCGCGTTCGCTCCGGGGAACGTCGAGCCACTCGGCCGCTCGCTCCGGGAACGCGTAAGCGCCGGCGTTGGCGAGGTTCGTCGGCGGGTCGTCCGGTTTTTCGACGATTTCCGTGACGGTGCCGTCGCTCGTGCTGAGCACGCCGTAGTTGCGCGGATCCTCGACCTCGACGGCGCAGACCGCCGGACGGGCGTCGAACAGCCGCGCGACCGCAGCCGGATCGTACAGGTTATCGCCGTTCAAGACGGCGAAAGGCCCGTCGAGGTGGTCGCGAGCCGCGTTGACCGCGTCGGCCGTTCCGGCCTGTTCAGTCTGTTCGGCGTACGCGACGGGAACGCCCCGGTACTCGTCGCCGAAGTACGCCTCGACCGTCGCCGCCTCGTAGCCGACCACGAGGACGATCTCGTCCGCGCCGGCGTCGACGGCCGCGTCGACGGTGTGGGCGACGAGCGGTCGGTCGGCCACCGGGAGCATCGGCTTCGGCACTGATGCGGAGAGCGGTCTGATCCGGGTCCCTTCTCCGGCCGCGAGAACGACGGCTTGCATGTCGAGTAACTTCTCCGATCGGCGGGATTATTATGGGCTAAATAGGCGAAAATCCTGCCCTTCAGGGGTGGGATACACGCCGTCACGAAGTGGCACGATCTCCGGTCAGTGAGTTCTCGAGGGCTTGTCGATGCGTCCAACAGCCGATCCCGGACGCGGACCGATCACACCGCCCCGCCGAGTGTCCTGTCGACGCTCGCATCCGTCCGACCGACTCCCGGTTCCCGACGGTGGCGCAGCCGGGGACGGGCGGTCTCGATTCGGCGCCGGTTCCGGCGGCTTTCGTCTCGATCTCGCCCCCGGAGAGCGCGGCTATTCGACGGGTAAAACCGAAACTAACCGGTCGTAAATATTGAATTTCCCCGGAGAGAGAACGTAACGGTACGACATTCGGGATAGTCTCCCGAAACTGTAACTCACGTCCGAAACGTCGCACTAATCGATCGCCTGCGAATTATGGGGTCCATAGTAAATACCGTTCTGTGGATACGGATTGGTGATGTCGACTGAACCATCCGACGCCAAGTGGACGCCGATGACGTCAGGTCAGCAAACGGGCTCCCCTCGCTGTGTCAGCTGCGGTCACCAGGTTACCCGCCAGTTCGCCCGGGTTTTCGGCGATAACCGGGACGTGGTCCACGCGTGTCCAGAGTGCTCGACGTACCGCGAGATGAAGACGTCCGATTTCATCCCGAAGGAACGTCGATAGCCCTCGCGTTCGGAGCGTTCCGCGATCGGTGGGCGCGGAACGCAAACGGCGTACAGGCTCGGTTCCTGCCCCTTCCGTCGCCGGTCCTCGCTGATCGCTCTTCGGCGCCACCTCGCTTTTCCGTCGGTTCCGTCCGAACGATCGACGGCTCCCGTCTCGGCCCGCTCGTCGACTCCGAGCGCTTCGATCGCCGCGACCGCTGCACCCTCCCTTTCGACTCAGGTTTTGCGGGTCCTACTCCGAATCGATCCGCGACCGGCGGGTTCGTCGCCCCGGAGATTCCGACGCTGAACGCCGTTAACGTCTCCCTATGTTTCTGAACGTTGGTAATCGTATATATGTTGAAGCGGCCTCAGTGGTGCGTACAGAATGCACCCCAGCGCACGCCGAATCACAGTCACGTCCGGCGACGGGACGCGGTCGCGGCAGTCCGCCACCCGAGCGCCGGAGGCGCGCCCTCCGAAGCGTCGACGATCGAACCCGAGTCCGGGGGTCGGAGGGAACCGATGAGCACGTCCGACTCCGAACTTGAGCGAGCGTCCGACGCGGACGGCGCCGATCGCGACGCGTTGATCGAGGAACTTCCGCCGAGTTCGAAACTCGTCTACAAGGTTCTCGAGTACGAGGGATCGTTGACGCAGGAGGAGATCGCCGCGGAATCGAGGCTGTGTTCCCGAACGGTCCGCTACGCCCTCGGAAAACTCGAGGGCCGGGGCCTCGTCGACAGCCGCGTCAGCCTCGATGACGCGCGACAGTCGAAGTACTGGATCGACGACTGATCGAGCGGGCAGCGGGCGCCGTCGCGTATTCGATCGCCGGGAGGGCCGATCGGCTTCGCGCCGTATGACGGGTACTCCGCCATCGAACTCGTCTCGACGATCCGAAGCGGGTTCCCGTCCATCGCGGCGCCGCAGGCGCCGTTACCCGGCCGCGGTTGCGGTCGGTCGACGACGGAAACGTGCGGTACGAAACCGCGACGCGGCTCCCGCGATCGCACGCCGTCCTGTCCGTTCGAAAGCGGGTGACTCCGACCGAGATCGTCGCCATTTGACGCGACATCGCCACCCTTCTAGTGATCTCGACGGAACCGGACGAATCAGTCGTTCGCGACCGCCGCCCGGAGCTCCGATCGCGCGCGATCGCTCAGCGCGTACGTTCGTTCGGCCGGCCGTTCGAGCACGGATTCGGTGCGGAGTTCCGAGAGGAGACTCTGGACGGCGACCGTCGATCGGTCCACCTCCGCCGCGACGGCTTCCGTTTCGAGCGGCCCGCCGCGGGCCAGGGCGCTCACGACCGTCTTCGCGGTCGGCGGCGAACACTGCGAGTTCTCGCAGGCCCGCCCGATCCGTTCGTCGAGCCACGCGAGTCCGAACGTGCCGTCGTCGCGGTCGTCGTGATTCGCCACGAGGATGTCCACATCGGTCGCCCCGTCGTCGGGCGTGTATCCCATCTCGACTCCGTCGGCCGTCGGCTGGACGATGGCGTCGTCGGCCTCGTTCGATCCCTGCGCCGTCTTTTCGGCCTCGAGTCGATCGCGTAACCGTTCGTTCGTCGCGCGCAGTCGATCGACCTCGGCTTCCAGGTCGTCGATTCGTTCGCCTCGATCGGCGAGTTGCGATTCGAGTTTCTCGCGTTCGGTTTCGAGGTCCGCGCGCTCGGCCTCGAGTTCGGCCAGTTCGTCGTGGAGCCGTCGCAGATTCTCGTCGGCGTCGGGAAGCTGGGTCTGAATCGTCTCGGGACGGGTCAGGGCGTCGGCCATCTGCTTCGCCGCATTCGAGATGTCCCGCGCGGATTCGAGTTCGTCCTCGAGCGTCTCGATCCGTTTTTCCTTCTTCTCGAGTTCGTTCTCGAGCTCGACGATCCGGTTTTCCTCCCGGTCCTTTCGCTCCGAGATCTTCTGCAGGTCGCCGACGAGGGCGTCCGAGACGGACTTGAGCTCGGGTCGTTCGAAGTCGTCGAGTCCGGGTGTCGCGCCGGCGTCGAAGGTCCGCTTTCGGCGGAACTGCACCCTTCGGACGTTTACCTCGGTCCAGTCGGTTTGCACGAACGCTTGACCGTCGTTCAGATCGGAGACGCGTTCGGCGTACTCGGTGTCGATGATTCGACCGACGACCTTCGTGTCGTTGTCCCAGGTCAAGCGATGCCAGACGAGCCAGTTCGCCTGCGTGATGAAGTCCTTCTTGACGTCGGCCGGCCGCTGGCTGATCCCCAAGATCCCGAGGCCGTGTTTTCGGCCTCGCTTCCCGATCTTGATCAGGAGGTTTCCGGTCTCGCCGACGCCGCCGCCCTCGGGGATGTACTCGTGGACCTCCTCGACGACGAGGAGGAACGGTTTCTTGAGTTTCTTCTCCTTGACGAATAGCTGTCGCGCGATCTCCCGGATCAGTTCGTCGGCGACGTCCTCGTCGAGGTAGCCGGAGACGTCGAGGATGACCGGGACGTTCTCCTCGAGCGCGAGCGCGGCCATCTGTTCGGCGTGTTCCGGCCCGATCTGGATGTCACACTCCTCGTCGGCGCCGGCGTGGAGCATCTCGTACTCCTCTTTGAGCCCGTAGTACTCGCCGTCCGTGTCAACGATCAACAGCGGGAATCCCGCTTCGAGGAGCTCTTCGGCGATGACCGACGCGGTGTTCGACTTTCCGGAGCCCGATTTTCCGGTGACGAATCCCCGTCCGGTCAGGAGTTCGACGACGGGAAGCCACAGCTCCGATCCGTCGTCGGTCTCTCCGACGAGGATCTCCCGCTGGTCGCTCACCGACGTCCCACCCCGGGTTGGCCCGACGCGTTCATGCTATCCATACACTTCGAACCCGTGACCTTGAATATTGGCCTCCGATCGAGCGCGCCGATCTTTCGCCGAAGAGGAGGGTCGCCATGACCGAATCGCGTACTCGCATTTAGGACCGTCTACACGGTGTAGAACGTATCAACTTTGTAGACCGTGTCAACCGTGTCACCGGGCTGATCGAATTGCCAGATGAGGGTCGATGGTAATCGACGATGGTCCGTTTCACGGGAATCGTCACGGCCTGGCGATGTAGAAGACGGTGTGGACGGTTTGAACTTTATACACTGTTTACACCGTGTACAACTCGTCGTTTGCGGACGCTGTCGCAGCTGCGTTCCGATCGGTCCTCCCGATCGATGTCTACACTTTTTGAACTGCTCAGACTGTGTAAGACGCTCGAACGGTCTACACAGTTAGCACCGTTTAGCGCGGCCGGTGAGACGGCGAGCGTCGGACCCGGACGATCGAAACAGCCGAGACCGTTAGCACTGTTTACACAGTTTACACATTTTACACTGTTTCAGCCGTCTACACCGCTCAAACTGCCTCGATCACCCAACTTTCGACCGGAGACGCCCAATTCGCCGACTGCGGGACGAATCTGACTGGATTTCCACACGGTCTAAACTATCTACACTGTTCGAACTGTGCCAACAGTCGAAACAATCCACGCCGTGTAGACTGTTTCCGCTACTGTTAAGTCGTGACACGGGGATAGTGTTCGTGTCAGTCGTCGCGTCCGGTCGAACGACGGGCGAGGGTCGAAGAATGTGCACACAGTGTAAACATCGCGAACCGTCGAAACGTCACGGGGCGTCCGAACGGGCCGCATCGATCGGACGGTGCAGTGCGTTTCGACCGCCCAGACGTTTCAGGAGGTCCGAACTGTCGACACCGCGTAGACTGTGTGCACAGTTCGAACCGTCTCAGACGTGCGAGCGGTTTACACGTTCGCCGCAGCAGCTTCCGCTGCGCCGGTGTGGTTCGACGTGGTACGATTCGAGAGTTGCTCGCCGTCTACACGCTCCACACGGTGCGAACGGTCTACACCGTGTACACTTCGAACGAAGTCCTCGCGGTGTCCGCGGCGATGGACGTCCGCACCGCCTCGACCGTCGACGCGACGACGGAGGTGAACCCACGTGACGACACCACGCGCCGTCAGCGTCGCCCTCCAGAAGGGCGGCGTCGGCAAGACGACCATCGCGATCAACCTCGCGGAACGGCTCGCCAACCGATCGAACGACGTGTTGCTGATCGACCTCGATCAGCAGGGCAACGCCACGGAGGGCGTCGGATTGCACGACGCCTACACGAGCGACCTGCACATCGGCGACGTCCTCGAGGACGGCTCGGACGTCACGCTCGGTGACGTCGTCCGATCGGCGGGGGCGTTCGACGTGCTGCCGGCCCACGAGGATCTGGATAGCGTCGAAAACAGCATCCGGAGCGCGACCTTCGGCGAACTCTGGATCAGAAACGAGATCGTCGATCCAGTGCTGGGCGAGGCCTACGACTACGTCGTCGTCGACTCGCCGCCGAACCTGGGGCCGCTCGCCGACGCGTCGCTCATCTCGACCCAGAACGTCATCGTCCCGCTGCGGATGAGCGAACCCAGCGTCAGCGGCTTCGAACGGATGTACACCCAGCAGATCGGCCCGATCCGCAAGGAGATCGACCTCGACATCCTGGCGATCGTCCCGAACTCGCTGTCGGGGGACAACGAGGAGAAGCGGATCATCGGCGACCTGGAGGAATCCCAGTTCGGCGAGTATCTGCCGGCGTTCGGCCGATCGTCGCACTTCGACGATCCCGACTCTCCGGGGCCGGGGCTTCGCGAACGCATCGCCTTCCGTCGCGCGTGGCGCGAGGGAGTCCCGCTCGCGGAGTACGATCCGGAAAGCGACATGCTCGTTCGGCTGGACGCACTGGCGGCGATCGTCGAACGCGGAGGTGTCGACGGTGCCTGACGAGAACCGGTTCGCGGGGCTGAGCGAGGCGGTCGACGAGGACGGCGACGAAGGCGGCGACTCGGGGTCGGACCCCGACCCGACCGCGGGTGCGGATTCGAATGTGTCGGCTGACGCCGCCCCGACGGCCGATTCGGACGCCGCGTCCGGATCGACTTCGAGGGACGGCGCCGTCGAGGAATCGTCGGCGACGGGCGCGGCGACCGAGAATGGCGACACCGAACCGACGGCCGAACCGGCGGAGCCGACGACCGAACAGGACGGTCGGACCGATCCGACCGCGTTCGCGTTCGACGAGACGACCAAGAAGACGGTGTACGTACGCCCCGACACGCTCGACGGCCTCGAAGACGCGCGCGCGTTGGTAGACGCACAGCTGCGGACCCGACACGACGTCCGGGATCTCACCGGGCGGGAGTTCTACGATGCGGCGTTCAGACTCGCGGCCGCCGATACCGACGGGCTGATCGAGGAGATCCTCGCGGCCCGCGAGGAGTAACGCGGCCGCGAGTCGTCGGTGTGACGGCCGCGATCGGCCGATCCGAGTACCGGGCGGCACGGACATTGTCACTTCATGTCACACCGGAACAACAATTATATTGGTCCCGCTGAATGCTTACTGTAGGGTTCCGACCGATGCTTCCGACCACCGCACCTCGCTATCCGTCCCTCGTTCTATCGGGGATGGATGCGATCGAGTCCGCCGCTCACAACGGACTCGAGTACGGTGGTCGCGGGCAGATTCCGATTCGCACTCGCGCCGGCGAATCGGAAACGGTCGGGTTCACGCCCGTCCGCGCCGCGTGACGCCGCGCTCGGCCGGACGGCGACACTGTTTTTGGGGTTCGTTCGGGTGACCCTGCCGGTAGTGTTCGACGGCGCCGGCCGACGCGGATCGCGCGGCGTCCTCCGTGGTGTACCAGGCAACACGCGGACGCTGCGAGTCCGAGCGTCGAGTTCGAATCTCGACGGGGGACGTCATGAACAGCCACATCACCGCCGCTGTCGCGACGGTCACCGTGCGCGTCCCGCTGGGCGCGGCCGGCGACCTCGCGGACGGCGCGACGAGAGTTATCGAACGGATCGACGCGGTCGACCGACTCAAGTCGGCGCGCGTTCGGAAAATCGCGCCCGGATTGAACGATACCACGGTCGATCTCCGCGTCGAAATCGACCTTGCGGATCCAGAGGCGAACGGCGATACGGCGCTCGTGAGACGCGAACTCGAACGCGGCGTCGGCGTCGTCGCCGTCGACGACGTCGAATCGATCGAACCGGAGGCGGCCCCGCTGGAAGCGGAGGTGGGCTAGTCCCCGCCGAATCTCATCGCTCACCCCGATCGTGCGGTCGTCGTGCGATCGGTACGAACTCGTTTCAGTCCGTCCCCTCGCCGCCGCGGTCGACGGTCTCCTCGCGCACGGTCAGTCCCTTCCGGCCGAGGTGCTGGAGCTGTCGCCGCGCGAAGTCCTCTTCCCGCGTGCCGCGGGTCGCGAGGACGTAGACGAGCGCGCCCCCGGCTGGCCGCATCGTGCGGCCGGCGCGCTGGGTGCCCTGGCGGCGGGAGCCACCGAGCCCGGAGACGACGATCGCCAGGTCGGCCGTCGGCAGGTCGATCCCCTCGTCGCCGACGCGGGAGACGACGAGCAGGTCGCGTTCGTTCCGGCGGAATTCATCGAGGAGCCGTTGCCGCTCGCGGTGCGGGGTCTCGCCGCTGAGGAAGGGTACGTCGAGCGCCGCGGCGAGTTCCCGGCCCTGGTCGAGGTAGTCGACGAAGACGAGCGCCTGCGAGTCGGGGTGAGCGGCGAGCAGGTACCGAACCTCGTCGATCTTTCCTCGGTTCTGTGCGGCGATCCGGTACTTCTCCCGGCCGTCGGCCGACGCGTAGGCGTTCCCCGCTTCGTCGTCGTCCCACGGCACGTACCGGATCTCGAGTTCGGGCTGGGCGACGAAGCCGGCCTCGAACAGCGCCTGCCAGTCGGTCCCGATCGGCGGGCCGACGAGGGTGAAGATCTCGGTCTGGCGATCGTCCTCCCGAATGGGGGACGCCGAGAGCCCGAGGCGGTGGCGCGACTGGAGGTGGGTGCTGCGCCGGTAAACGTCGCTGGGAACGTGCTGGCACTCGTCGAAGATCACGAGCCCCCACTCGCGATCGTCGAACAGTGATCGGTGGCGATCCATCCCCGCGATCTGGTAGGTTGCGATCGTCACCGGCCGCACGTTCTTTTGCCCGCCGTGGTACTGGCCCACTTGGGCGGGTTCGAGCGTGGTGTACTCGACGACGGCGTCGGCCCACTGTCGGGCGAGATCGCGACTCGGGACGAGCACGAGCGTCTCGCCTTCGACGCGGGCCATCGCCCCCAGCGCGGCGACGGTCTTGCCGCTGCCCGGCGGGCCGACGAAGACCCCTTCGCCGGCCTCGGCGAAGCGATCGACCCACGCCCGCTGGTAGTCGCGGAGTCGAACGCGGAGCTCTATCGGGAGGGCTTCGCCCGACTCGAGGTCCCGGTGGTCCTGGACCGGGTACCCCGCCTCGTAGAGGATGCGCTTGATCGCCGCTTCCGCCCCCTCGCGAACCCAGTCTTCGGTGTCGGAGATGGGCGCGTGGACGTGTTCCTCGTCGAGCTTCTGGCGGGCGACGTTCCCCATGATCTCGGGGCTGGTCGCTTCGAGGACGGTGTAGCCGTCCTCGTGGGTCGCGAGTCGGAACTGGTGGGCGCGGTCCCACTGGCTCTCGACCCACGCCTCTAGGTCGGTCGATCGCCGGCCGAGGGCCTGCCGCATCGTTCGCCGGAGGGCGTCGAACTCGTCGTGGGGCGCCTGCCAGACGTCCTCGGGCCTGACGACGTATCGGTAGCCGCGATCGCCGTTCGCGTCCGCGAGGTGGGCGAACTGCGAGAGTTGCGCGCGGGTGAACTGGCCGGGCCGATCGACGACGATCTCTCGACGCTTCGGAAACACGACGACGCGCTCGCGATCGGTCAGATCCTCGAGCTCGCTGGGGTACCAGACCACGGGGTCGGTCGCGACCGACAGCCGCTGGAGGTCCCCCCGAGCCGCGAGCCGCTCGAGTTCCTCGCTGGCCGTCTCGTGGGTGACGTCGAGGGCGCGCGAGACCGCCGCGGCGGTGAGGACGGGACGGCCGGCGGACTGGGAGGCGTCGTGGAAGTCCGCGAGGGTGAACTCCTCGTCGGCGCCGCGGCGGTCGTCGGTCGCATCCGCGTCGTCCGTCGCGGCGCGATCGCTTCGGCGGTCGCCGGGCGGACTGTCGGAAACGGAGTCACGTTCTCCGGTCGTCGATCGCGTCGCGGAGTCGATTCGATCGTCGCCGCCGGCTGACGAGGAGCGTTCGTCGGTCACTGTCCGGCCTAGCGGCGGTGCGGGTAAACCGATTACGCTCGCGGCGTTCGACCGACGCGCGCGACCGGGTAGGCTTATCGAACCGGCGCCCGGCCGCCCGATACTATATCCGGGCGGGTGCCGTACAGTCGACTGTCCCATGTACCGCGCAATTCTCCCGGAAGGACAGATCGCCTGCGAGCGATACGAACACGTCGACGAGGGGATCGAACTGTACACCGAGGACGATCAGTTCATTGCGTTCGTGCCCTACGCCAACCTCCAGGCGCTGGCCAGCGAAGAACTCTACACCGAGGACGAACGATCGATCATGTAGTCGGCGTCTGATCGATCGCTTCGAGCTGTTCTCGGTACCGATTTCTGACGGTGACGACGGTCGTCTGGGCGGTGTCGGCGACGGCGCGTTGCGGAATGGTCTCGTCGCAGAGCAAGCCGGCAGCGTAGATCGCCGCGGCGGCGAATCCGGTCGGCGATTTCCCCGAGTGGAGCCCCTCGTCGGTCGTCTCGTCGATGATCTCGATCGCTTTCGTCTCGACGTCCTTCCCGACGTCGAGTTCGGAACAGAACCGGGGGACGAACTGCCTGGGGTTGGTCGGTTCCAGATTGATATCGAGTTCGTCGGCGATGTACCGATACGTCCGGCCGATCTCGCGCTGGTCGACGCGTGAAACCGAGGTTACCTCCTCGAGGCTCCGCGGTATCCCCTCTTTTCGACAGGCCGTGTACAGTGCGCTGGTCGCGACGCCTTCGATCGACCGGCCGCGGATGAGGTCCTGTTCGAGCGCCTGTCGGTAGATGACGCTCGCGGTTTCTTTGACGGGCTTCGGGACGCCGAGCGCGCTCACCATCCGATCGATCTCGGAGAGCGCGTACTTCAGGTTTCGTTCGCCGGCGTTTTTCGTTCTGATTCGTTCCTGCCAGACGCGGAGGCGATGGAGCTGTCCGTGTTTGTCGGCGGACATCGAGTGGCCGTTCGCATCGCGGTTTCGCCAGTCGATGGTCGTCGTTAACCCCCTGTCGTGCATCGACTGCGTGAGCGGAGCGCCGACGCGGGACAGTTCGTCGTGTTCCTGCGCGTTGAACGCTCGCCATTCCGGACCGTAATCGATCGGATCTTCGGTGAGGACGAGCCCGCACTCCTCGCAGACGCGTTCGCCGCGGTCCGGATCGTGGATTATGGTGTCGGTTTCACAGTCGGGGCATAGCCCGGACTCCGCCTCGCTGTTTTCGGTGGTGGTATCGATGATAGACCGCGTCATCAGTACCGGACAAAACTGTGCAGGCACTGTAAGGGGTTCACATGGTTTCGCGGGAAACCCCGACTTACTACGGCGGTCGCATCGCGATCGGCAGACGACGCCGTCTTCTCGTGCGGTTGGAGAGAGAAAGATGACCGACACTCCCGTCGCACCCGACTCAGTCGGGCGATTCGACGATCGTGCCGAAACCGTGTCCCATCGGTTGCGTTCGGGCCGAAGTAACGCGAGTAGTCACTTCGCCCGGTAGTGGGTATCGTGAACACGCGACAAGAATCGTTTCCATCGTTCCGGCGAGGTCACGACGTAAATCACCGGTTCACGCTGTAAATCCAGTTTTCGAGCACGAACCGTCGTCTGCTTTTATGTCGCTCCAGTCGAACGTTCTGCACTAGTGCCGTGTTGACGATTTCCCCGTCGGACCGTGGCAGAAGCCCGACTTCCCGCGCCCGTCCCATACGTACGCCGTCGATACAGACACACAATCGGTCGATACCGATAGCCGATGCACCGGGTGGGTATCGACGCCGAGCGGCGGAATCCGTTCGACCTCGAGCGCCGCGGCGAAGTCAGTGGGTATGGTCTTTGCAGCCGGTGCGAAACGTGGCCGTCCTTAAGAGTGTCACTGTTGGTGTACAACTTGGTGTGTCAATCGTGATTGCGAGCCTATCAGAAGTACAGCGGTCGCTGTCGATCCGACAGTCCGACGCCGCTCTCGGTCACCATCGAGCGTGGGGGGGTGGCAGGATCGGACGAGATGCGTCCGGAGGGTCCTGAGAATGTCGTCGATCGATACGTCACTCCCGGACGAAATCGCTTCGGTTGCCGATTCGGACGCGGACGAGCGACTCTCGAAGGACGTCATTTTCGAACTCCTGAAGAACCGTCGCCGCCGGGAAGTTTTGAAGTACCTTCTCGAGACGGACGAGACCGTAACCCTCGGCGAACTCGCGGAACAGATCGCCGCCTGGGAGAACGACACGGAGGTCAACGCCCTCAGCTCGGACCAGCGAAAGCGGGTCTACGTCGCGCTGTACCAGACCCATCTCCCCAAGATGGATGACGCCGGAATCGTCGAGTACGACCAGGATCGCGGCCTGATCTCCCTGTCCGACAACGCCGATCTGTTGATGATGTACCTGAACACGGATAATCACCGACAGGATCGGTGGGACCGCTGGTACGCGCTGCTTAGCGTCGTCGGGACTGCCGTCATCAGCGCCGCAGTGCTCGGACTGCCGGTCCTGTCGACGATCCCGACGGTCGCCCTGGCCGGCGTCGTCGTCGTCGCGTTCTTCTCGCTGTCGATCGCGCACGTCCTGACGAACCGGAAGCACGAACGGACGGTCGACGGCAAACTCTCGCGCATCGAGTGAGTGCCGAGACGAACAGTCGGTGAATCAGGGGCGATCGCCGCTATTCTCGACGCGGTCATCGGTCGGTTTTGATCCCGTGGAATTCGCTCCGATCGGGCCGCGCTCGCCGCCGAGAAATCGATCGGTTTTAGTCCGAATCGATCACCCGATTCGCCGGCGGCAGTTCGCAAGGGGAATGTTTACTCGCGGAGGGTCGTAGATACGGTTGGCTCCCGGCGACGTACCGAAACAGTTCGCGTGCCAGCTTGCTGTTCCAGCCCGGGAGCCGCTCTATTCCGTTCAGCGCGTCATCACCGAACGATCCTCGGCGAGCGGCGTCGGGTTCGACCGATCGAAGGCGGCCGCTATCGATCGCGTTCGCGGCGATTACCGGTCGCGAACGTTGTACTGGACGTCGACGGTCGCGTCGCCGAGCAGCGTGAAGTTCTCGACGTCCCCCTCGAACCAGTAGGCGTCGAGCCAATTCCCGACGACGCCACGGACGGCGCGGCCTTCGATCACGTCTTTCTCGTCGATCGACGCGTCCAGGTGCTCGGACTTGATCACCGCGCCGTCGATCTCGAAGGAGTAACTCGTACCGTCGGCGGACTCGGTGCCGTCGATGACCAGCGCGTGCGGAAGGAGTTCGTAGTCGCCGTAGTCGGCGGGATCGATCCGCTCGCCGTCGAGGTACACGTCGGCCTCGCCGTCGGTGAACGTGACGTCGGTGAGCGCGCCGGAGAACCGAAACGTCAGGCTGTCGTCGGCGACCGAACTCTGGACGGTCGAACCGGAGATCGTGGTTCCCTCGTCTTCAGGGTCGGCATCCGAGTCGAGTTCGATCGTTCCGTCGACGGTGAGTTCGAAGCTCGCGGGAGTTCCGCGGCCCTCGACGACGAGGACGTGGGGCAGTTCCGCGCCGTAGTCGGCCGGGTCGACGGCCTCGCCGTCGACGTACACGGTGCCCGGTCCGTCGACGGTCACCCGTTCGAGGTCGCCGTGAACGCGGAACGTGTCCTTCCAGTCGGCGACCGCACCGTGGACGACCCCGCCCTCGACGGTGTCCTTGGCGTCGATCGTCGCGCCCTCGTAGTTGGCCTTCTCGACGTCGCCGTCGACGGCGAACTCGTATCGGGTCACGCCCGCGGAATCGCCGTCGATCAGGATGACGGTCGCCGGATCGTCCGACTCCTCGTTCGCCGACTCGTCTTCGGCGTCGGTGTTCTCACCGGCGGCCGCCTCCTCGGCCGATCGGGGAACGCCGTCGGGAATCGAGAGATCCGGTTCTCGAGAGACGGCGTCGGCGACGGAGACTGTGGAGCCACTCGCGCGCTGGATCGCGCCGGAGTAGCCGCCGCTCTCGAACGAGGCGCGGCCGGGCGAGCCGTTCGCGCCGGCGACGAGCGCGTACGGGTACGGGCCATCGGCGAAGTGGGAGTTCCGGATCGAGACGGTGCCGCCGTTCCAGATCCAGACCGGCCGGCCGTTCGTTTCGATGTACCCGCCGTAGCCGTGACCGTAGTCGGTGCCGTCGTTGTAGGCGACGCAGTCGACGATCTCGTCGTCGCCGCTTGCACACCGGAAGGTCGAGACGCCGTTGTTCTTCCCGAAGCAGCGTTCGAACCGAACGCTGCCCCCGGTGGCGGTGTTCGAACAGTAGAATCCGTTGTTCGGGTAGCCCTGGACGTTGCAGCGGCGGAACGTCACGTTCGCGTTGCTGCGCTTGTGCATGAAAACCGCGCCGGGACCGTGGACGAAACTCTCCCCTTCTTTCGTCGCCCCGTCGCCGAGGTAGACGTTCTCGACGAGGACGTCGCCGTCGGGAGCGGCGATCGAGATGATGAACTGGCTCCCGCGGTAGAGCCCCTCGAAGCCGACGTTCCGGACGATCGAATCGCCCCCCTCGATCAGCAGCAGAAAATCGTTCCCGGTCGTCAGATCGATCAGTTTGTTTTCGTACGTTTCGCCGCGCCCTACTCGAACGATCTGCCCGTTCGCCTCGACGACGTCGTAGTCGCCCCCCGCCGCACCCGCGCCGCCGGCAGCGCCCGTGATCGCCGCCGCGGTGGTCGTCGCGCCCGCGAGTTTCATGTACGAACGCCGGTGGAGTAATCCGCTATTACCGTCGTCCGAGTCGGCGTCGTCGGACCGCTCCGCATCAGGGACCGAAGGTTCGCGTGCCATATACTCCGGTAATCCGAGACTACCAATATAAACTTTCCCCTGTAACACCCATAAAATTAACTGAATGTAACTCAAACCGGAGCGTTTAGTACGTGAACTATGAACGATTTCCCGAGGAATAATCAGGGCGTGGTGGTTCCTGAAATCGCGACGGTAGTCGCGCATTACTTCGGCCGAGGACCGCCGAATCGCCACACCGGCGGATTCGATCTGCGAGAGGGTCGATCGGGACGGTGCCGGGACGGGGACGTGATTTGGCTCGGAAACGGAAGTAGAAAAGGTGCGGCAGTGAAGGCGGTATTCGTCGACGGAGGGAGAGCGTTCGTCAGCGGAGGTGGAAGGCGCGTCAGCGGGGATGGAAGGCCTGCGTCAGCGGGGGACCGGCGGGCGTCGATCAGTGGAGGGGCCGTCAGCGATGGTTGTCGATCGGAACGGGTGGAGGGAGTCGATCGTCGTTACTTGCCGGAGCCGTTCGCCGCTTCTTCGGGCGAGGTTGGAACGCCGTCGGGAATGGACGCCTCGGGGTCGGTACCGACATCGTCCTTGAGTTTGACGGCCGAGCCGGCGTGTTCGGCGATGCCGGCTTGCTTGTCGTAGTCGGTCTCGCTAACGACGACGGACGTCGCGTTGCCGTTCGCGCCGGCGTCGATCGCCGTGTGGTGGCCGTTCATCTCGAGCTGGCAGCCCTCGACTTTGATCGTGCCGGGGGTCCAGGCCCAGATACCGCGGCCTTCGTACCCGTCGTCGTTGATGAGGACGTTCGAGTTGGTGACTTTGCTGCCTTCGGACCCGAGCCGGTAGTGCGAGACGTAACAGTTCGCGGCGAAACTGCTATCGATGTGAACCGTACCGCCGCCGCCTTTCCCGGGGAGGCCGGGCGCGGAGGCGTAGATCGCGTTGTCCGCGAAGCTCTGGATGTTGACGTTCTTGATGTCGAGGTGTCCGCTGTGGATTGGGTTGACCCAGACCGCGGTCTGGCCGTACCCGTGGGAGGTCGCGTTTCGATCGTCGGAGCCGTCGCCGAGGTAGACGTTCTCGATCGTGCTGGTGCCCCCCGTGTCGGCGACGCCGAACGTCGCCGAACCGGTTCCGGAGACGTTCTTGCCCTGGAACCCGATGTTCCGGATGGTCCACTCGGACCCCTGGGCGTTGATCGTGATGTCCTGCCCGGTGGTCATGTCGATCAGCTTGTTCTCCCAGGTCTCGCCGTCGCCGACGGTGATCGACTGGTTTTCGGCCGGGATCGTCTCGTACTTCTCGTCGGCTGCCGTGGTACCGGCGACGCCGGCGGTTGCCGTCGCGGCTGCGACGGTCGCGAGCGATCGAACGTAGTTACGGCGGCTTAATCGCGGCTTACGACCGGTAGTCGGAGCGGTGTCCGATTCGGACGTACGGGGATTCTGCGCCATACAATTCCGTAACCCGAGCTTACACTCATAAACTTTTCCTTGCTATCATCGGTTAAATTTACAGATAGTATTTTGAACGAGTCATAGTCGGTCAGATTCTATTCCAAAACGTTCTCGAAGTTACGACTATCTTCAGCGACGAATACCGCGAAATTGAGTCGACAAACCCCGCGTTTCTCGAGGTAATGGATCACTACCGACCGAATTCGTCGGTTTTGGCCCTCTTCGGAGCCGGTATCCGATGGAGTCGTTCGTTCGCGAAACGATCGGCGGAGCGAAGCAGTGCCGGATTACGGACTGGCATTTGGGTCGCGCTCGCTTCATCATCGACGCCCGCCGCGCCGGCGCAGGGACGCGGACCGTTCCGTTCGCACCGCCGAGTGCCGAAGCCGGTCGAATCGGCGGAATCCGCCGGTCAGCGGGACCCGACACTCGCGCACGTGCACGCGGATCAAAAAATAATAGCGGTCGGCTTCCGATCGATCGTCGATCGGAAGCCGCGACGCGATCGGCCGCGCCCGTCCGACGGCCGAGTCGTCACTCGGCGGTCGGCGGTTCGCTCTCGACGTCGTACATCCGGAACTCGTCGTTCGAGATCACCTTGTCGGCGCTCGGACTGGTTTCGAGTTCCCGGAGCGCGCCGCCGCTGTAGCGGAGTTCCTCGTAGACCTCGATCTCGCGCGTTTCGTCCCACTCAGTCACGATGAAGTAGTAGTCGAGTCCGTGGTAGGCGCCGCTGTAGTTGCCGTCGTTGAACTCGGTCGCGTTGGCCTCTCCGCTGGCCGTCGACGCTCCGCTCAGCGCACCGTCGCGTTCAACCCCGTTGAGCCCGTGATCGTAGCGGAACGGATCGTAGCCGAGTCCGACGTGGGGCCGCTCCGCCGCGGCGCGATTGAGTCCGGTCTCGTAGCCGCTGAACTGCTCTTCGGTCACGTGCTGGCTGGGGTCGTAGATGAGCGGCGAGGAGTAGACGGTCACCAGGCCGAGGACGAGACAGGCGCCGAGGAACACCGCGGCGACCGCGTTGGCGCCCGGCGTCGTGATCACCGACGAAAGCGCGCCGATCCCCCGTGCGATGGCGATTCCTCCGAGAATCGTGATGACGACGTAGATGAATCCGACCTGTCGAAACGCCATCGTCGGCGTCCCCAGGGAGTAGAGCGCGAAGACGCCTCCCAGCGGCACCAGCGCGATGCCGAAGTAGGTGACGAACGACTTCGGCTCCCGATCGAGCTTCGTGCGGCCAAGCCACACCAACAGCACGAACAGGCCGACGATCAGTCCGATCAGGGCCATCTCGAGGAACAGTTTGGCGAACAGCTCGCTTAGGCTGGCGCCGATCTCCGTGAGCGACGACTCCCGCTGATCGACTTCCGCACCGGCGCCGACGTTCTGGCTGATCAGCCCGTACACGAGCCCTGCGAAGGCTCTTCTGAACGTCTCGTCGCTCGCCACCCAGACCGTGAAGAGCGATCCGAGGACGATCGTGTGCGCGTACATCGTCGGCTGTGCCACCATCGGATGGTCGTCGTAGCGCTTGCGCGCGAGGAACTGGACGGCGGCGATCACTCCGAGCAGGACGATGATGTTGAACATCTGCTGGGGGTGGACCAACAGGAGCGCGGCGGCGGTCAGGTAGATGAGCGCGTTGAACGGCGAGATCCCGATCGGGAGTCGTTCGACCGTCGCCCGGCGGCGCAGGTAGGCGACGAACGCGAAGATGACGACCGGCGTCAGAAAGAGAGCGTTCGAGTTCGTGTGGATGCCCATGTGCGTCGCGATGTTGTTGATCGGCAACACCGCCCACGAGAGGATCGCGGCGACGCCCACCGCCAGGCCGTTACCGGTTACACTGCGCACGACTAGCGGGACGAACACCAGGAACGGGACGAACAGGGCGATCGCGCTGAGCAGCAGTCCGCGCTCGATCGTGGCGCCGCCGACGACGTGGAAGACGGTCGCGAGGGAGTGGACGCCCGGGTAGAACAGTTCGTGGGGCGACACGGTGCCGTCGACGATGTCGCGGACCCACCCGAGGTGGGTGAGGGCGTCCCCCATCCCGAGGAAGCGGTAGCTCCTGATCACGGGGAGGCTCACGATCGCCGTGACCGTCAGCGCGCCGAGCGCGATGCCGATCGTTCGCTCGCGGCCGCGACAGGCGATCGCCGTCGCGACGGCGATCGCCAGACCGACGCCGAAGCCGACCCACGTCGCCGTCGGCGTCGCCGCGTAGATCGACGGCTCGTACGCGGTCGCCGGATTCGCTCGCGCGACGAGGACGGCGATCGCGACGGCGAGGAACCCGACGGCGAAGGTGCTGTCCATCGTCCGCCGTCTCATTCCGTCTCACTCCCGGCGCTGGCCGAGTGGCGGTCGACACGCATGTCTTCGGGTGAGCGTCACCGATGGCGAGGTTTGTTATAGAGCTCCTACGCTCGATCTCGGAATCGCCCGCGACGGTCGTCGAGATGGTGAAATTCGCCGGTATCCGTCGCTGATCGGATTCGACCGTTCGCCGTATGCCCGGCGGCCGTACGTCGATCCTATCGCTCCCCGGTCGATCGCTACGAGCGGCCTTCTCGGTTCCCGATCGATCAACGAACGCGTCGATTTTTGTCCGCGGTCGTGCTCTCTCGAGCGACAACACGTCTTACTCATGGCATCTATCGTCCTCGATCGACCCGCCGCCGACGGAACGACCCTCGAGTGTACCGTCCGGACCACCGCCGATCTGCAGCGGTTTTTCACGGACGACCCGTTCAGCGTCAGCTACGACGTCCCGATCGAGTCGGTGCCTGAAGGGGTGCTCGCCGTTCCCGTTCTCGCGCACGTCTGTCCCGTCGCGTGGGCGAACGGAGCGGACGTCTACGTCGACGAGGTCGACGCGACGTTCGCCCGCGCGCTAGCGGATGTTCGGGATGCGCTGTGCTCGATGTACGACTTCATGGAGGGCGGCGAGCTGTACGCCCGCCGGACGATCGACCCCGAGCCCCGCGACGACTCCGATACCGGTACGGACGGGGAGAAGGGCGAGGAGAGCGGCCTCCTCTTCACCGGCGGGGTCGACTCGACGTACTCGTACGTGACCCACCGCGAGGAGTCGCCAACCCTGATCAGCGTTCGAGGGTGGACGATCACGCCCGCCCCCGCCGACGACGTGAAGTGGGCCCAGCTTCGATCGCGCGTCTCCAGCTTCGCCGCGGATCACGGGCTGGAGACGGCGTTCGTCGAGTCCAACATGCTCTCGTTTCTCGACCACCCGATGCTGCTGGCCCACTACAAGCGGTTCGTCGACGGGGCGTGGTACAGCTCCGTCGGCCACGGGCTCGGCCTCCTCGGCCTCTGCGCCCCGATGGCCTACGCGCGCGGGATGTCGGAGCTGTACGTCGCCGCCACCCACTGGGAGGGGATCGACCTCGAGTGGGGATCCCGCCCCGACGTCGACGACGCCGTCCGCTGGAGCGGGACGCGGTGTCACCACGACGGCTACGACCGCACCCGACAGGAACGGCTGGATCGGATCGCGGAGTACGTTCGCGCCGAGGAGCCCGCCCTGCAGCTTCAGACCTGCAACGACCGGATGGAGGGCAACTGCGGCGAGTGCGAGAAGTGCTATCGAACGGCCGTCGGGCTCCGTCTGGCGGGGCTCGACCCGACCGACCACGGCTACCCGTTTTCGGACGCGGACTACCGCGATCTCCGGCGATCGCTCGAACGCGGCGAGTGGGTTCTCGGCCAAGACGAGCGGTACATGTGGGACGACATCCGCGATCGCGTCCGCGAGACCGAGCCGTCTTCGCCCGAAGAACGGGCCTTTTTCGAGTGGCTCGTCGACGCCGATCTCGACGAACTCGTCTCCGAATCCGAGTCGCCGCTGGTCCATCGCCTGCTTCGAGCGAGCGCGCGCAACGCGCCGGCGAGCGTGTACAACGCGCTCTACCCCGCGTACGCGACTGCGAAGTCGAAGTATCGGCGCGTTCGACCCGCCCGGTAGTTCGCCGCCGATCGCGCGATTCGTCGTCACCGGCCGGCGTCTCCGGCGGAAAACGGTTTAAACTGTGTGAACGGTGTAAACAGTTCGGCCAGTGTAACGCTCCGACGGCGCCGACGCGATCGATCGCTCCGGGCGATCGATTCTAGCGCGTGTCCGGCCGAACCGGCTCACTCCATGTAGCCGAGCCCCTTCAGCCGGTCCTCGACGCCATCGAAATCGTCGTCGATCGCTTCTTCGGGGTCACGCCGGGAGACGTCGATCCGTTCGACCTTGGTCCGCGCGGGCCGCGCGTCGTCGGCGAAGGCGTCGAAGAGCACCCGTCCGTCGGTGTTCCTGGGGACGGGTTCGCCCATCGCGTGCAGCACCGTCGGCGCGACGTCGACGACCCGCGCGCCGCGCAGGGTCGCGCCGGCGTCGATCGACGGGCCGCGACAGAGCACGATCCCGTCGCTGCGGTGACTCGCGGTCGTCGTCCCCGTCTCGCCGAAGACGTGATCCGTAACCGAGTTTCGGACGTCGTAGCCGTCGATGCCGTTGACGATCAGGTCCGGCGAGTCGTCGTCGGTCGGGAACAGCTCGTCGCCGTCGAAGACGTCGAGTACCGGACGCCCGTCCGCGTCGGTGACCGACTCGAAGACCTCGGCGAGTTCGGCTTTGACCTCGTCGACGTCGCTCGGATCGACGACGCCGTTTTCGAACCGCCGGGTGTCGTTGACGTAGCAGTTCCCGGCGTCGTGAACGAACGCGACCGTCCGATCGTAGTCGACGTCGTAGAGGGCGTGTTCGCCGGGGATCTGTTGGGCGACGGAGTCGACGAGGCTCCGCGGGAGTTTCGACACGAGCAGTTCCTCGGAGATGCCGACGCGATCGAGCGCGTCGGTGATGCGATCGCGCGAGATGCCGAGGCTCGCGAGGGCGCCGCGCGTTCCCTCGTCTTCGGCTCTGAACAGGTACCCTTCCCGCTCGAGCACGTGGTTGACGTAAACCAGCTGGTGGATCGGTCCGAACCCGTGATCGGAGACGACGTAGAGGTCGGCGTCGTGCTCGTCGACGTAGGCCATCACTTCGCCCAGGAGGTCGTCGAGCAGCGTGTAGTGTTCGAGCAGCAGGTCTTCCTCCCAGACGAGGTGCTGGAAGCGATCGGGCGCGGTGAAAACGAAGAAAAAGAGCCGCCAGTCGTCGCCGGCCCGCTCCATCTGGAGCCGCAGGACCTCGCGGCGCGTTTCGAGCACGGAGTCGACGGCCGCCCGGAACTCGTCGAGCCGATCGGCGTAGTCGGGGTAGTCGAGGCTGATCTCGTACTCCGGGATTCGGGACGCGATCTCGTCGCGGAGATCGGGCGGGTGCGTGAACTCGCGGTCGGTCGACGGTGTCATCATCCCGGTCACCATGGTGCCGTCGATCTCCCGCGGCGGATAGGTCATCGGGACGTTCCCGACGTGGGCCGGGCCGACCTGCTCCCAGAGGGTCGGCTGCCGGACGTCGGCGCTCGTGTACATCTCGTGGGAGTACTCGGCTGAAAGGTTCTGGAACCCGTAGACGCCGTGTTTGTCCGGCCAGACGCCCGTCGCGATCGACGGCCACGCGAGCGGGGTCGTCGGCGGCCGGGTGCTCTCGAGCCGCCCGGACGCCCCCTCCTCGCGGAGCCGAGCGAAGTTCGGGAGCGCACCGCCGTCGCTCCACTGTTCGACGAGTCGCCACGGCACGCCGTCGAGTCCGAGGACGAACGCCCGCTCGGACGAACCTGTGGATCCGCTCATGATTGCGTAGTGAGTATCGTGGCGCTAGAACGCCCGCTGTCGGGCAGGTGGCGGGACGGCCGCTTTGTAATGGAGATAATAGGTTGGGAGCCGATCCGTTAGGGTGGCGGTACACGGCAGCGGACTGTCACCGATCGCTCCCGAGCGCCCCGCCGTCGGATCGCGCCGGCGTACCCGGTCTGATCCCGTCGGTGACCCGGCCCCGACACGTTCGCGAACGCCTCCGTTCGGCCTGGACTCCGCGATCGCGGGTCGGCCTCGGAGTGCGGTTCGCGTCGACGGTCGCCGATCGTCACGATCGCGTGTGGGTCCCGAAAGGCGAACAATAACAAAAGGACCGTCTCCGATCTGACACGGGTATGCGAGCTACCGACCGGGGTGGGTGCCGTGGGTAGCGTCGTGCTCTCGCTCGACGCCGAACTCGGCTGGGGATTCCACGACTTCGACGTCCTGCCGCGAGAGCGCGTCGAGTCCGGCCGCCGCGGGTGGACGGCCATGCTGGAATTACTCGCCGAGTTCGAGATTCCGGCGACGTGGGGCGTCGTCGGGCACCTCATGCTCGAATCGTGCGACGGCAGACACCCGGCGCACCCGGCACCGGAGGGCTGGTTCGAGCGGGAGCGAACCGACTGGCGCGATCGGGAGGAGCTGCGGTTCGGCCCCGATCTCGTGACCGCGCTCCTCGAGTCCGACGTCGACCACGAGTTCGCCAGCCACTCGTTCTCTCACGTGCTGTTCGACGACCCGACCACCGATCGCGAACTCGCGGTGGCCGAACTCGAACGCTGTGAGGACCTCGCCGCCGCCTGGGGACAGTCGATCGAGTCGTTCATCTTTCCGCGAAACGAGACCGGTCACCGGGACGTCCTCGCCGAGGTGGGGATCGCCGCCTACCGCGGCCGGACGCCGTTCCGCGAAGGCACCGGGGCCATCTTCGACTCGACGGTTCGCAACCGCTCGTTCCTGGTCGAGCCGATCGTCGACGAGTACGGACTGGTGAACGTTCCGGCGTCGCTGTTCCTCTTCGGCTTCGAGGGGCGGGCGCGGACGGTCGCCGAGTCGATCTGGGCGGACCCGATGATCGCCGTCGCCCGCCGCGGAATCGACGAGGCCGCGCGCGCGGACGGGATCTTCCACATGTGGCTCCACCCGAACAACCTCACGGACGAGCGCGACGATCGGCGGATGCGAACGATCCTCTCGTACCTCGATCGTCGCCGGGCCGAAACCGATCTCACCGTCGAGACGATGGCCGACGTGGCCCACCGCGTCGGCGCGGAACCGGTGGCCGACGGCGCCCGTCCGATCACTCCCCGAAAAGCGGACAGTAACGGTCCGTAACAGGAACGGCGGGCTACAGCGGCGGCCCGTTCTGTACGGCGACGATAACAAAGCACGCCGCCGGTCCGTTCTCCGGCAGATGCCACGACGACTTCTCGACCGGTGGACCGATTCGAGCGCGCTCTCGCTCGGCGTGCTCGGTGTCGGAAACATCGGCACGGTTCACCTGAAGTCGGCCCTTGCGATGCCGGGCGTCGAGGTCCTCGCGGCCGCCGACGCGCTGGCGGAGAACCGCGAGCGGGCCGAACGCGCCGGCGTTCCCCGAACCTACGCGGACTACGAGGCACTCTTGGATGCGGAGTCTATCGATGCGGCGGTCGTGGCGCTGCCGCCCGTCCTCCACGCTGAGGCCGTCGAACGCGCCGCCGACGCCGGGGTCGACGTCTTCGTCGAGAAGCCGTTGGCCCGATCGACCGCGGAGGCGGACGAGCTGCTCGCGGCCGCCGATCGGGCGGGGATCGCCGTCGGCGTCGATCACACGCTCCGCTATCAGCGGGACCTGACGGGGGTCAAGGACGCCTACGACGAGGGTCGGGTCGGTCACGTCCCCTAC